>JACZWD010000083.1 GCA_022572335.1 Pseudomonadota bacterium | reverse complement strand
CCCCCCCGGTGGCCCCCCGGGGCGCCGGGAAGGCTTGCCGACCCGTCCTCGGCAGCAGCCGGCGCTGCCGCTGCGGAGGGTGGATGGGCCGCCACCGCCGGCGCCTCCCCGCCCGCCGAGGAAACGGGAACAGCGATCGTAGGAGTGCAATTTCGCTGATACAGGCCACTAGGGCCGCGGAGACAGGCGTTCGCGCTCCGCGTAATATTCTTTCAGCCGCCGCTTCAACTGCTCGTTAAGCTGTTCACGCAGGGGCCTGACGGTCGTCCCCCGGAAGGGCCGGATTCCCTCGACATCCACACCGGGTGCGGTCTCTCGTCCGTGGATTGGGGGGCTTGGCGGCGGCGGCCGCAGCGGGCCGGGCTTTCCGCTCTGCCCAATTTTGGCAGTGCTCATGGTAAAGAACCTGCCGTTGCGGAATACCATGCGCCGGGTGCTGAAGCTCTGTCCAGTTTTGTCAGACAACCGCTGGCGGAGATTGGCGACGGTCTGCGGCGACACACCCGCCTGGCTGGCGATTTCCCGGTTGGACCATTGGCGGCGCTCGGGATCGCGGAGGAATCCCATGACGTCCCGGCGCTTGTCCGCATTGGAACGGCGCAGCGGCTGAGACCCGCCCGGGCTGGCCTTGGCGGCGAGCCGATCCAGATCGGAGAGAAGCGCATCGATAAGCGGCGCGTTCGCTTCCGCGTCGTAGGAGATGTCGATTTCATGCCGCTGGCGCAGGAACATCAGGCGGCATTTGAGATCGGCGAAACCGGCGGCGGGCAGCTCCGAGAGCAGCAGCCTTTCGACGACCCGCCGTCTGGACACCATGGCCTGCCCAAGGGTCGCGCCGGGGTTGCGTCCGTCGATGGCCATGGCCTTGTCCGCGATGAAGCGGTACTCCGCCCACGCCTGCTCGAGTGTCGCCGGCAGGGGAAAGGCGTTGGTGGCGGCCCCTTCCAGGGCCTTCTCGTAGGCGTCCTCGCAGGCCTTGTTCACCAGGCGCTCGAACCGGCTGGGCCCACCGGTCCCCTCCCCGCCGTATGGCGGGCCACCGGCGCCGCCGGCGCCTGTCGCCTGCGGGTTGTCCGGTGCCTCTTTTTCGGTTGGGGTTTCCCGCGTGCCGCCCTGGACGCCGAAGCGGCCGGGCCCATGCTCCGGGATTTCCACCCGGGTCGGTTTTCCCATGACATCCCCCCATATCTATTTTTGTTAGTTATATCCCCCAGGATGAGGGCACATCAACCCTCACCGCCATTGACTGCCAAAATTTGTCAGATTTCACCAGTGGAAAACGGGCGGCGCGGATGGCCGGGGAAGACCCGGACGGGCGCATCGGTCGGCTCCCCCGCCCGTCAGTCGCGGCGCCGGGTTCCTTGGCGTCGGCTGCGGCGCCCGTTACCGCCACGGCGGTCCGCCGGGGGCGGTTCTTCTATTTCCCTTCCAGGGTTTTGACGAAGGCGATGATGTCCTCGATGGTCTCCGGGGTCACGGTGATCTTGGCGACGAACGCCGGAATTTCCGTGCGCCGGGGTACGCCGGGCACCTCGACGAATACCGGGTGCGGGGCGCGCCGGTAAAACGTTTGCAGGCGCTCAATGTAATCCGACAGCTTGGTGAGAAACCTGAACGACGGGGTGCTGTCGATGCCGGCGAAAGGGTCGTCGCCGACCACATGGCATCGAATGCAGTGCTTGTTCGCCAGTTCCCGGCCTTTTTCGGGGTCGCCGGCCCAGGCGCCGGACGCAAGAACGAAGGGGCCGACGGCCAGGGCATTGGCAAGGACTAAGCGTCTCATGGTCCAAGGCTACCACTTTCGCCCGCCGGGGCGAATAAGGAGGGACCTCGGCCCCTCCCCCCCGTTCACCCGCCGGTGGTTATATCCGCTCCGCGGCCTCGGCGAATACCAGGTACCTGAGAGGTCCGCCCGGGACCACGGCGTCGAAGGGATAACAGGTGACCAGGGTGAGCCGGGGCCTGTCACCACCGCCGGCAAGGCGCGCTTGCCGGCGGTCGACGATGGCGGCGCCGGTGACCCGGTAGCGCCGGGCCGTCCCCGCGGCGCCTTCGATGCGGATTTCGTCTCCCGGCTCGAGGTCCTTCAGGAACCGGAAGTGGGTGTCGCGGTGGGCGCTGATGAGGCTGTTTCCGGGACGACCCGGCAACGGGGTTCCCTGGTGGTGTCCCGGGCCGAACGCCAGGGTGCGGCCCGATGCGCCCTCGAGGACGATGACGCTCACGTCCAGCCTGGGAACCCGGAGGCGGGCGACGGGCCAGGTATCGGCCCACGGCCAGGGCCGGACCTTGTCTTCGCCCCGTTGCGTACGCTCCCAGGAGCCTTCAAGGAGCACCTGGGCCAGGGCCGCCTTGGCGTATATCCATGCGCCGCCGCCCAGGTGCCAGAGTCCGGCCACGGCGAGGCCCGCGGCGACGACCCCGGCGGCGATCCGCCGGCGCCTCATGCCCGCCTCCGGTACAGCCACAGGGTCAGCCCGGAAAGCACCAGCGCCAGGGCGCCAAGGAGCATCTTCAGTTGCGCCGGGGTGGCCGTCTGCGGCAGTGCGTAGGCGGCGTTGCGAAGCAGCCCTGTCTGGAACCTGGCGGGCTGCGGGGCCCCCGTGGGCTGCTCTCCCGCGACCGTCCCGTAGACCCATCCCCGGGGCAGGTTGAGCGGCACGTCACGCTTCGCAATGGGCACATTTTCCGGGCGGACGGGCGTCACATCGACGGCCACAAGGCTGGTGTAGCGGCTGATCAGGTGGTGAGTGAGGGCCACCCGGGTCACGGCGTCCCGCACCGCCTGGCGGTCCGCTCCGTAGTGCACGGCGTCGGACAGGGCCTGGATCTTCCGCCGCGCCCAGACCTTGGCGATTCCCGGCGCCGGCCGCGGCGACGTCAGCGGCACCGCGGTCCGCCACGGCGTGCGGCCCATCCTTCCCTCGATCACGACCTCGCCCTCGAGGCGGTCGACCAGGGCGGCGATGACCAAGGGCTCGCCGTAGTAGAGATCCGGCAGGGGCTGGGGAAACACCTCGGCGGTCATGCCGTGGGGCAGCGTGAGCCGCAGGTCGGTGAGGGCCGACCGTTCGAGCTTGGCGAACAGCGCCTCCATCTTCTCCTGCACCTCGTCGATGGAGCCGATGTAGGTGAACGTGCCCCGGCCCAGGTTCGCCGCCTCGCGCATGAAGTACCCGTTGGGGGCCGATCCGATGCCGATGGTGAACAGGCGGCTGTCGCCGAGTTTGTCCGTCACCACCCGGAACAGCTCCGCCTCGTTTCCCACGCCGCCGTCGGTGATGAAAATCACCTGGCGTATGCGGCCTGCATCCTTTTTCCCGTCAAGGGCCTTCCCGAGGGCGGGCAGCATCTCGGTGCCGCCGTCGGCCCTCAGGTGCGCCGTGTACGCCAGGGCGCGGCGCACCGTGGACGGGTCCGCGGCCTTGGGCGCGGCGAACAGGGATGAGGTGACGCTGTTGAACTGGATGATGTTGAACCGGTCCCGCGGGCTCAGACGCTTTATCGCCATGCCGAGCGCCAGCTTGGCCTGCTTCATCGAGGTGCCGGCCATGGACCCGGAGGTATCGATGATGAAGATCACCTCCCGGGGCAGGGCCTGGTCCCGGGGAGCGCCTTCGGTCTCCGGCGGCGTCACCATCATCAGGAGATAGGTGCCGTCGCCCTCTTCCTCGGTGAAAACCGCCGCCACCGGCGTCTCGCCCGGACGCGGTTTCCAAACCAACTCGAAGTCCCGGTCGGCCGGTACCGCGTCCCCGTCCAGGGTGATGGTGAAGCCCTCTTCCGCCGATCCGGTGGTCTTGATGGCGTGGGTGGGGCTGGTGATCTCCGCCACTTCGAATCCCGGGTTCAGTTCGATGCGCATGTGCACCGGGTTGGCCATCCCCCGGGACGGGTGACGGATGGGCGGTGTGATCCGCTCCGCATCGGGCACCCGCGGCGGTGCCGTGACGATGACGGCGTTGACCAGGCCGATCTCCGGCTCCGTGCCGGGGATGTAGCGTGGGCCGACGACCAGGGGAAAGCGCAGGCGGAACGCGCCGTCGTCGTAGCGCAGCGTCTGGTGATAGCGTATCTCGACGGTGATCCGCTCTCCGGGCCCGATGTTGGCGACGGACGCGGTGAACATGTTGGGCCGTTCCTGCTCGACCAGGGCGGCCCGCTGTCCCGCCTCCCTGGCTTTCTCGTATGTTCGCTTTGCCTCCTGACGTTCCCTGATCTCGCCCACGATGACACGCCCGCCGACCAGCAGCCGCACGTGATCGACGGCGGCGTCGTCGGGCAGGGGAAAGACGTAAACGCCCTCCTGCCACTCGTCGTGCGGATTGAGGAAGTGTTGAACGACCTGGACCCGGGCGACCATGCCGTTGATCCGAATACGGGCCTCGGTGGCAAGGTCCGGCGCCGGAAGGAACGCGCCCGGTTCGTCGGTCCTGAACAGTAGCCCGCCGCGCTGCATTTTTGCCGGGGTGACTGCATTTTTGCCAGGCAGCGGCACCCCGGCCTCGACGGCAGTCCACAAAAGGAGAAACACGGCGACGAGAGCGCCCACAATGAGCCCGATGCCGAGCCGCAGCACCGTCCGCGGGGCCATAGGGGGAAGATGGTTGTCGGTGGGGAGCCTTGTCATGGTCAGGTGTCCTTTCGGAAACACGGAGGCGCTGGGGTTCCCGGCGCGGAAATAGGGCACCGGGGCGCCGTAGCGGGCGGGGAGGAAGAGCCTGACCCCTTAGAACCGGGCGGCCCTCTGGGCGGGCCCGCTTCGGCTTGCCGACCGCCGGCGCGCCGGGGCAATCACACCGCGCCTTGCCGGTCCTTCGTCCGGCCGAACCGGACCCCGGGCGAGACGGTTGGCGTGACCGCGGGCAACAGATAAGGAAAAAAAAGTGGCCGCACGGGGGCCGGGAAAAGGTAATTTCGGGGCGAATTGTGGCGAGCCCGGGGGTCGGGAAGACGTGCCGACCCGTCCTCCGCAGCAGCCGGCGCTGCCGCCGCGGAGGGTGGATGGGCCGCCATCGCCGGCGCCTCCCCTCCTACCGAGGAAACGGGAAAAGCGATCGCATGGGTGAATTTAGTTGATCCAGGCCACTATAAGTGGTCCGGAGAAATTGACGGCGGCGATGGACCGGGCCGCCGCGCGCCGGAAAAAATGGTCGGAGCGGCGGGATTTGAACCCGCGACCCCTACACCCCCAGTGTAGTGCGCTACCAAGCTGCGCCACGCTCCGACACCCTGCACCGGACGGGGTCCGGCGCCGGTCGCGACTATACGCGCCCCATGGTAGGCGCGCAATATAGGGTCGGACAGGGTCAGCCCTTGGGAGCGGCGCGCAACAGGTCGCGCAGTGCCTCCAGTTCTCCGAGCACGTCCGCGAGCTCCGCCCGCTGGCGGTTGTCGAGGACGATTCCCTCCCGCTGGCTGTCGCCGTCGTCGTTGCCGGGCGTCTTGCCGTCGTTTCGCCGCAGCAGTTTCTGCACGCCCTTGATGGTGTAGCCGTCGTCGTAAAGGAGGTCGCGGATGCGGCGCAGGAGAAGCAGGTCCTCGGGGCGGTAATAGCGCCGCCCGCCACCGCGCTTCAGCGGCCGGATGTGGGGGAACTTGGTCTCCCAGAACCGCAACACGTGCTGGGGAAGCTTGAGTTCCCCGGCGGCCTCGCTGATGGTCCGGAATGCTTCCGCCGACTTCCCTCTCCGGGGGGAAAGATTTCTTTTTTCTGCCGCTTCCATCTTGATCAAGACATCATCCCGGGGCGCCTTCTGTCGTTGACCCGGGTTTTCAGCACCTGGGAGGGACGGAAAACCAGGACCTTGCGCGGCAGGATCGGCACCTCTTCGCCGGTTTTGGGGTTGCGCCCGATCCTCTGGCCCTTCTGGCGCACCGAGAAGGTGCCGAAGGACGAGATCTTCACCGTTTCCCCGCGCGCCAGCGCATCCGATATCTGGGACAGGACCGCTTCCAGCAACTCCGCCGACTCATTCCTCGAGAGACCGACTTCCTGATACACGGCCTCACCGAGCTGCGCGCGGGTAATGGTTACTCCCGCCATGCCGTCCTGCCCCCCCCAAGCCTAAACACCGCAATTTATTTTTAGCACGTAAAAGCCTATCGTTACGCGGGAACGGCGTCAATATCACAGAGACCGCTTGGTGCGGAACGCGGGAGCGCCCCCCGGCCCCGCCCTCTACCAGCGAACCAGGCCCGCGGCCCAGGTGAGGCCGCCGCCCATGGCCTCCATCAAGATCAGGTGTCCGGACTGTATGCGGCCGTCGCGCACCGCCTCGTCAAGGGCCAGCGGGATGGAAGCGGCCGAGGTGTTGGCGTGGCGATCGATGGTTATGACGATGCGTTCGTAGGGCAGACCCAGCCTGCGCGCCGTGCTGGCGAGGATGCGCTTGTTCGCCTGATGGGGCACCAACCAGTCGATGTCGGCCCGGGTCAGGCCGTTGGCCTCAAGCGCCTCGTCGACGATGGCGGCCAGATTGATCACGGCGTGGCGGAATACCTCTCGCCCCACCATGCGCACATGGCCGACCGTCTTCGTCGAGGACGGCCCGCCGTCCACGTACAGGATGTCGCACAGGGTGCCGTCGGAATGCAGGTGGGTGGACAGTATGCCCGGCGCGTTGTTTGGCGCCCCTTCCCGGTGGCCGCCGTCGGCGCGCACGACCACGGCGCCGGCCCCGTCGCCGAACAATACGCAGGTGGACCGGTCCTTCCAGTCGAGGATGCAGGAAAAAACCTCGGCGCCGATGAGCAACACCGTGCGCGCCTGGCCCGCCTTGATGAAATTGTCGGCGACGGCGAGCCCGTAAACAAAACCCGAGCACACGGCCTGGATGTCGAACGCGGCGCCGTCGCGCATGCCCAGCATGGCCTGGACCTTGGTGGCGGTGGCCGGAAACGTGTTGTCGGGCGTGGTGGTCGCCACGAGGACGAGATCGATGTCCCGCGCCTTTATGTCGGCGTGTTGCAGGGCCTTCTCGGCCGCCTTGAAACCAAGGTCGGAGGTCTTCTCGCCTTCGGCGACGATATGGCGTTGGCGGATGCCCGTGCGCGTCACGATCCATTCGTCGGACGTGTCCACCATGGTCGCCAGTTCGGCGTTGGTGAGGATCCGTTCGGGCAGATAGGAGCCGCACCCAATGATCCGCGCGCGTACGCTCATCAGCCGGCGGCCGCCCTCCGCGGGGTCCGCTGGGCGGTGCTGAGATGCGCCAGGTCTCGCTTGATGCCCTCGTTGAACCCGTGGGCGGCCATCTCCACCGCGATGCGGATGGCGTTGGCGAAACCGAGCGCGTCCGTGCCGCCGTGGCTCTTCACGCAGATCCCGTCCAGGCCCAGCAACACGGCCCCATTGTAGCGGCGCGGATCGACGCGCATGCGGAATGTGTTCAGCGCCGACCGGGCGAGCAGCCCGCCCAGGCGCGCCAGGGGCGAGGCCGACAATGCCTCTTTCAGGAATTGACCGAACAGCATGGCCGTGCCTTCGGCGGTCTTCAGCGCGATATTGCCGGTGAAGCCGTCGGTGACGACGACGTCGACCGTACCGGCGCCGATGTCGTCTCCCTCGACGAAACCGTAAAAGCTGATGGGCAGGTCGGTCCTCTGCAGGGTGGCGGCGGCGTTCTTGACGGCCTCGTTGCCCTTGAGGCCTTCGGCGCCGATGTTGAGAATGCCGATCGACGGCTGCTCCAGGCCGAGGACGTTGCGCGCGAAGACCTCGCCCATGACGGCGAACTGCACCAGGTTGTCGGCGTCGCATTCCACGTTCGCACCGAGGTCGAGCATGACGCTCTCGCCGCGCCGGGTCGGAAAACAGGTGGCGATGGCGGGACGGTCGATGCCGGGCAGCATCTTGAGGGCGAACATGGCCATGGCCATCAGCGCCCCGGTGTTGCCGGCGGAAACCAGCCCCGCCGCCTCGCCCGCGCGGACGGCGTCGATGGCGAGGCCCATGCTCGAATTGCGCCCGGTGCGCAAGGCCAGGGACGGTTTTTCGTGATTGCTGACCACGCTGTCGGTGTGGCGCACCTGGGATACGCCTTTTACGCGGGGGAACCGGTCCAGCAGCGGCGCCAGGCGCCCTTCGTCGCCAAAGAGCAGGAAGTCCACCTGGGGAAGCCGGGCAAGCGCGATGTCAACCCCTTCCACGACCATTTGCGGGGCGTTGTCGCCACCCATGGCGTCCAGGGATAGGGTCAATCTGGTTGACACGTGAGGGTATCCTCGTTGCCTGTGCCAGAAGACGTCAGGCTGCGTCGACCGATTCCGTGACCGCGCGGCCCTTGTAATGGCCGCAATAGGGGCAGACGTGGTGCGGGCGCTTCAAGTCGCCGCACTTGGGGCATTCCTCGTACACCGCCGGTTTAAGCCTGTCATGCGCGCGGCGCATGTTGCGGCGCGACTTGGAAATCTTTTTCTTCGGGACAGCCATTCGGCGATACTTTCTATCGGATGCGACCTGTGTGCGGGCGGGTGCTTACATAAACGTAAATGCGGGTCGGGGCAAGCCGCTTGGGCATTTCCCCTGGTGTCCACGGAGACTATTTCGGCTTCTCCTTCAGCCGGGCCAGCACCGCAAAGGAGCCGCCGTCTCCGGTGTCGTCGCCGCCGACGCTTTTGGAACCGCTGGAAAAGCCGTCGAAAGCGGCCTCCGGGGCGCGCGGAAAATGGTCCAGCTCCAGGGCCAGTTGCTCGGCGACGGCCTCTCCCACGTCGACGGCGCCGTGGGTGAAGGGCTGGGGAGACTCCTCGGTATCCGTGTCGGTGATCAGGCCGGCCTCCTCCTCCGGGGTGTCGGCGCCGTACAGGCGCTCGAACGACCCCTCCACGCGGGTCGTCACGGATTTCAGGGTGACCACGCAGGCCTGGGTCACCTTTGCCGCCAGGGCACCGTGAACGCGGACAAGGCCGACGTCCACGGGCGTCAGGCCGACCTTGGCCGTCAGGCTGTCCAGGGCGAGCAGGCCGAAACGCCTGGCCAGGGCGGCCCGTTCGTCGGCGTCGGCCTCGATGTCGATGACGGTCTCGCCGTCTTCCAGGCTTTCCACGGGTACCACACGGGAAAATTCGGGCGCCGGGCGCTGCGTCATGCCTTGTCCTCCCCCTGCCCTGGCTCCTGCCCTGGCCCGGGGGCCGCGGGGGCGTCCCCCGCACCTGGTTGCCGGGGGGACACCCCCCGTGTCCCCCCGGGGGCCGCGGGGGCGTCCCCCGCACCTCGTTGCCGGGGGGACACCCCCCGTGTCCCCCCGGGGGCCGGTCCGAATCCGACGTCGCCCGCCATCATCCGGTCGAGATCCAGGGCATCGAGCGCCGCCGCTTCGCGCCGCATGTACCCGACGAGGGCGGCCACGTCCCCGTCCCGCGGGTTGGTCTTGCGGAACAGGTTGCGCCTGAGGGCGTCGGCCAGGGTCGCGTCTTCGGCGGCCAGGCCGGCTTCGTACGCCGCGACGCGGCCGTAGAACGCCTTGGCCATGATTTTGATCCGCTTGGCCACGCCCAGATCCCCGACCCCCATCTGGCGCAGGTTCTGATCCATGTCGGCAAACATGCGGTCGAACAGGGCCTGGGCCAAATCCGCCGTCTGGGCGTGGTCCCGCTTGAGCCGGCGCAACAGGAGAAACGCATGCATGGCGATCATGTCGAAACGCCCGTCCACGGTGTCGGGCACGCCGCAATGGCGGTAGAATTCGGGCCGGCGCGCCTGCTCCACCACGACAATATAGAGTGTCCGCGCGGTTTCCTTCACGCGGGACCGGCGGAACAGAGCGGGGAACTTCATCGGCCGGTCCGGGCGGCCACGGTGCCCCGGATTCCCGCCAGGATTGACAAGCGGCGCCGGTGGGTCCAATTTTTGCTATCATCCATTGTCTTGCCGTTTAACTCTTGCCGTTTAACAAGGGGTTGTCGCCGAACCTGCGTGACGGCGCTTAAGAAAAAATGCCCAGGATTGATTTATCAAGACCTCTTTTACGGTACCTTGGCATGGCCGCCCTGGCTCTTGCCGTTGTCGCCTGCTCGCCCCGCATAGACAGCCGGGGCAACCTTCCCGACCCGGATAAGCTGGCGGAGATCAAGCCCGGCAAACACTCCCGCGACGATGTGGCCGAAATCCTTGGGTCGCCGTCCAGCATCGGCGTGTTCGATCAGGAGACGTGGTACTACATCTCCAAGCGGACCGAGGCGGTGGCGTTTTTCGAACCCGAGGTCGCCGAACGCCAGGTGGTCATCGTCCGCTTCGACAAAAAGGGCGTGGTGACTGGCGTCGAGACCCTGGGGTTGGAACAGAGCCACGCCATCGAGCCGGTGGACCGGAAAACCCCCACCGCGGGCGCCGAAT
>JACZWD010000082.1 GCA_022572335.1 Pseudomonadota bacterium | reverse complement strand
GCCCGCCGCCGATTCCATCGCCGAGGTGCTGCGCGCGGTGGTCGGCGTGCGCGCCGATATCCGCGCCGACGCCCGCACCGCGGGCTCCCTTGGCACCGAGCGCGAGGGCAGCGGCGTCGTCATCGGCGCCGACGGCCTGGTGCTGACCATCGGCTACCTGATTCTGGAGGCGAAGGCGGCCGAGGTCCTGACCCCGGACGGCGAGGCGGTGCCGGCGACGGTCGTCGGCTATGACCACGACACCGGCTTCGGACTGCTGCGCGCCGACAGGCCGCTCGGCATCAAACCCGTGGCATTGGGCGATTCGGCGGCGCTCGCCGAAGGAGACATGGTCCTTGCCGTCAGCCACGAAGGCGTGCGCCCCGTGACTCCGGCCCGGGTGATGTCGCGCCGTCCCTTCGCCGGGTATTGGGAATACCTGCTGGAGAACGCCATATTCACCGCCCCGCCCCATCCCGGGTACGGCGGCGCCGCGCTGATCGGTCCCGACGGGCGCCTGCTCGGCATCGGCTCGCTGTTCGTCAACGACGCGGCCGCGCCGGCGACACCGGGGCCCGGCAACATGTTCGTGCCCATCGACGGGCTCAAGCCCATCCTCGCGGACCTGTTGGAGCACGGGCGTCCGTCGCGGCCGTCGCACCCCTGGCTGGGGCTTTACACGGAGCAGAACCGGGGCCGCGTCTTCATCGTCCGGGTTGCCGCCGGCGGTCCCGCCGAGAAGGTCGGCCTCAAGGCCGGCGACATCATCATGGGCGTCGGCGGAAAACGGGTCAAAGACATGGCCGACTTCTTCCGCAAGGTTTGGGCCCGGGGCGACGCCGGCACGGAAATCCCCATCGACGTGCTGCCCATGGGCGCCGCCGACCCCGTCATCGCGCACTTCGTCGTGCCGTCGCTCGACCGCTACCGATGGCTGAAGCTGGACGGTAAATTGTAGGCGGCCGAGTGGCCTCTATCATAATAGGATGACACGTGTGACGGCCATGGGTGGCCATTCGGCTAGGAGCGCGCCTCCACCTGATGGGGGCCCATCACGAGAGCCGCGCGACGACGTCCGATGGCCGCCCATGCGTCGCAAGAGGCCGTTATTCGCGTGCGCCGTCCCCTGTCATCCCGGGCGCCCGTGCCAGACGGAGCCCCGCCCGTGTTGACCGTCCGCCAACTCACCCGGCCCGGCCTCGAGCCCGTCGACCTGAGCATCGAGGCGGGCGAGTGCGTGGCCCTCAGCGGGCCGTCGGGGGCGGGCAAGAGCATACTGATGCGGGCCATCGTGGACCTGGACCCGAACGAGGGCGATATCCGTCTTGACGACGCCGCGCGCGGCGACATCCCGGCCCCCCGGTGGCGCCGGCTGGTGGCCTATGTGCCGCCGGATTCCGGCTGGTGGGCGGACGACGTGGCCAGCCACTTCCCCGACGCAGACGCGGCCCGGCGCCTGTTGCCCCGGCTGGGGCTGCCCGCCGAGGCCCTCGCCTGGCCGGTGGCCCGCCTGTCCACCGGCGAGCGCCAGAGGCTGGCCCTGGCGCGGGCTCTTCTCGTCGAGCCCAGGGTGCTGCTCCTGGACGAGCCCACCTCGGGCCTCGACCGGGAAACGGCCCTCAAGGTGGAAGACGTGCTGCGCCAACGCCTGGCCGACGGCGTGGCTATACTTCTGGTCACCCACGACCCCGGGCAGACCCGGCGGCTGGCCCGGCGCAGCCTGGTGATGAAGGACGGCAGGGTCACGGACGCGGCCCCGGCCCCGGGGCAAAGCGGGAGCGGGGCGTGAGCTACATCACCCTCGACTACACCGACCTCGCCGTGGCGGCCCTTCTGGTGATCCTCAACGCCGCCCTTTCCATTGGCCTGCGCCTGGGGCTGGAATGGCGCCTGCTGATCGCCGCGGGGCGCATGGTGGTGCAACTGGCGCTTGTCGCCCTGGTGCTGAAGGCCCTGTTCGCCGTCGTCTCGCCCCTGTTCACGGCGGCGGTGGCGCTGGTCATGGTGCTGTTCGCCGGGCGCGAAGTGATGGCGCGGCAGACGCGGCGCTTCACCGGCCTGTGGGCCTATGGTCTTGGCACCACCAGCATCCTGGCCGCGGCCACCATCGTCACCGTGCTGGCGCTCACCACCCAGGTCAAACCCGATCCCTGGTACGACCCGCGCTACGCCATCCCCCTGCTCGGCATGGTCCTGGGCAACACCATGACCGGGGTCAGCCTGGGTCTGGACCGCCTGGTGACGGCGGCGGCGCGGGAACGCAACGCCATCGAGGCGCGCCTGATGCTGGGGCAGGACTTCGCCGAGGCCATGGGCACCATCACCCGCGAGGCCCTGCGCGGCGGCCTAATGCCGATCATCAACGCCATGTCGGCCGCCGGCCTGGTTTCCCTGCCCGGCATGATGACCGGTCAGATTCTGGCCGGCATCGACCCCGTCGAGGCGGTGAAGTACCAGATCCTGATCATGTTTCTGATCGCCGGCGGCACCGGGCTGGGGGTGCTGGCCGCCGTGCTCGGCGGCGTCAGGCGCCTCACCGACGGACGCCACCGGCTTCGCCTGGACCGGCTGACCCTGACCACCGGGGGCTAAGGGCCGGGGCCTGAGGGCCGGGGAAAAGATCGCCGCCAACATTCCCTTGACAGCACCGATAAATCTCCCTAGATCATTGGCACTCACCAAGGCTTAGTGCTAATAAATCCCATTCGTTCCTTAAATATCAATGGGTTCACGGAGGGTGCAACATGAAATTCAGGCCACTGCATGACCGCGTGCTGGTCAAGCGCGTGGAGCAGGAAGAAAAGTCCTCGGGCGGCATCATCATTCCCGATACCGCCCAGGAAAAGCCCATGGAGGGCAAGGTCGTCGGCGTCGGCACCGGCACCCGTCACGAGGACGGAACCATCACGCCGCTGGACGTCAAGGCCGGCGACCGGATTCTGTTCGGCAAATGGTCGGGCACCGAGGTCAAGATGGACGGCGACGATCTGTTGATCATGAAAGAGTCCGATATTCTCGGCGTCATCGACGGCGGCGGGAAGAAGAAGAAATAGGTAGCCCGAGGGAAGGATAGACAGACATGGCAGCGAAAGAGGTTAAATTCGGCACCGAGGCGCGGGCGAAGTTGCTTGCCGGCGTCGACATCCTGGCCAACGCCGTCAAGGTGACGCTCGGCCCCAAGGGGCGCAATGTGGTGCTCGACAAGGCCTTCGGCGCGCCGCGCATGACCAAGGACGGCGTCACGGTGGCCAAGGAAATCGAGCTTTCCGACAAGTTCGAGAACATGGGCGCGCAGATGCTGCGCGAGGTGGCGTCCAAGACCAGCGACGAGGCCGGCGACGGCACCACCACGGCGACGGTCCTGGCCCGGTCCATCGTCCGCGAAGGCGCCAAGGCGGTGGCCGCCGGCATGAACCCCATGGATCTGAAGCGCGGGGTCGACCTGGCCGTCCGCGCCGTGGTCGAGGAATTGCACAAGCGCTCGAAGAGGGTTTCCACCAGTGCGGAAATCGCCCAGGTGGGCACCATCTCCGCCAACGGCGACAGCGAGATCGGCGACTTCATTGCCCAGGCCATGGAGAAGGTGGGCAAAGAGGGCGTGATCACCGTGGAGGAAGCCAAGGGCCTGGACACCGAGCTGGACGTGGTCGAGGGCATGCAGTTCGACCGCGGCTACACCTCGCCCTACTTCATCACCAACGCCGACAAGATGACCTGCGACATGGAGGACCCCTATATCCTGATCCATGAGAAGAAGCTCTCGGGGCTGCAGCCGCTGCTTCCCGTTCTGGAGAGCGTGGTTCAGTCGGGGCGCCCGTTGCTGCTCATCGCCGAGGACATCGAGGGCGAGGCGCTGGCCACCCTGGTGGTCAACAAGCTGCGTGGCGGCCTCAAGGTGTGCGCCGTGAAGGCGCCCGGTTTCGGCGACCGCCGCAAGGCCATGCTCGAGGACATCGCCGTTCTCACCGCCGGCCAGGTGATCAGCGAGGACCTGGGGATCAAGCTCGAGAACGTGACCCTGGACATGCTGGGGAAGGCGAAGAAGGTGATCATCACCAAGGAGGAGACCACCATCGTCAAGGGCGCCGGCAAGAAAGCGGACATTCAGGGCCGCTGCACCCAGATCCGCGCCCAGATCGAGGAAACCACCTCGGACTACGACAAGGAAAAGCTGATGGAGCGCCTGGCCAAGCTGGCCGGCGGCGTGGCCGTCCTCAACGTCGGCGGCGCCACGGAAGTCGAGGTGAAGGAGAGGAAAGACCGCGTCGACGACGCCTTGAACGCCACCCGCGCGGCGGTGGAGGAAGGGGTTGTCGCCGGCGGCGGCGTGGCCTTGCTCAACGCCATCAAGATCCTGGACAAGGTCAAGTCCGCCAACAACGACCAGAAGGTGGGCATCGATATCGTGGCCCGCGCCCTGCAGACGCCGCTTCGCCAGATCGCCGAGAACGCGGGCGCCGACGGCGCCGTGGTGGCCGGCAAAATTCTGGAGAGCAAGAACCGCAACTACGGCTTCGACGCCCAGTCGGAGAAATACACCGATATGTTCAAGGCGGGCATCATCGACCCCACCAAGGTGGTGCGCACCGCCCTGCAGGACGCCGCGTCGATTGCCGGCCTCCTGATCACCACCGAGGCCATGGTCGCCGAAAAGCCGGAGAAAAAGGAAGCCGCGCCCATGCCCGGGGGCGGTATGGGCGGCATGGACTTCTGATCCGCCACCCAACGCCATCATCGGCCAATGGGGGCCGCGCGCCAGCGCGCGGCCCTCTTTTTTCCGAAAGTTAATACGACTGGGTCGTTTTAACCTGAGAAGCCCGCGACCGCGGGCCGCCGCCCCTGGGAGGCCACCGGAGGGTGTCCCCCCGGGCACCGGAAATGCGGGGGACGCCCCCGCGCCCTTACCAAGGTGAACCAATGAGGTCAAAGGGGCGTCGCCCCTTTTTATCCCCACCAAGGGCCAACGGCCCTTGGAACCCAATTGAAGGGGTCCAGGGGTTTTGCAAACCCCTGGCGGGGGTGTGGGGGGCCGAGCCCCCCCATGGCCGTCAGGCCACATTGGCGGCATTTCCGAATTCCCCTATCAGCCGCGGTCGATCACCTTGACCAGCGCCGCGTGATCCAGGTCGCCGGAACCGGCGGCGATGAGTTCGTCGTACAGCCCCATGTTGAGCCTCGTCGCCGGCAGCTCGAGGCCCAGGCCGGCGGCCAGCTCCAGGGCCTGGGCCATGTCCTTGCGCTGGATCGTCGCCCTGCCGCCGGGACGGAAGTCGCCGTCGATCATGCGCTGGCCGTGCAACTCCAGGATAGGGGAATCGGCGAACCCGCCGCCGAGCGCCTGGCGCACCTTCGCCGGGTCGGCGCCGGCGCGGCGCGCCAGGGTCAGGGCCTCGGCCACGGCGCCGATGGTCAGCCCGACGATGACCTGGTTGGCCGCCTTGGCCACCTGGCCGGTGCCGGTGCCGCCGACATGGGTGACGCGGCCGCCGAGGACTTCGAACACCGGCCCGGCGCGCTGGAACGCCGCCTCCGTCCCCCCGGCCATGATGGTCAGCGCCCCCGCTTCCGCCCCCACGGTGCCGCCGGAAACGGGCGCGTCCACGTAATCGCCGCCGGCATCGGCGACCCGCTGGGCGAAGTCCTGGGTGGCAGTGAACGCCGTCGTCCCCATGTCGATGACCAGGGTGTTCGGGTGCACGCCGGCGACGACGCCGTCCGCGCCTGAGAGGACCGCTTCCACGGCGGCGGTATCGGCGACCATGACGATGACCGTCTCCGCCTCCTCGGCGACGGCACGGGGACTGTCCGCCGGGACCGCGCCGTCGGCCGCCATGTCCCCGACCGGCCCGGGCGAGCGGTTGTGGACGACGAGACGCGCCCCCGCCGCCATCAGGTTCCGGCCCATGGGCCGCCCCATCAGGCCGAGGCCGACGATGCCGATCGTTTGTCCGCTGAGGTTGGTCATGGTTCTCCCTCCGCCAGGAACGCCCTGGTCTCCCGCACCGCTGCGGCCAGGCCCATCCGGCGCACCTCCACGCCATCGGGGAAGGCGCCGGTAAGCCTGCTCGGCAGCGCCCTGTCCAGCAGCACGAAGACGCCGCGGTCGCTGGCGCGGCGCACCAGCCGCCCATAGGCCTGCTTGAGCCTCAGCCGTGTCAGCATCTCGTCGTAGGCGCGCCCGCCAAAGGCGCGTTTGCGCGCCCGGTGCAGGATATCGGGGCGCGGCCACGGCACCCGGTCGAAGACGATCAGGCGCAGGGACCGGCCCGGCACGTCGATGCCGTCGCGCACGGCGTCCGTGCCCAGCAGGCAGGCGTCGTCTTCGGCCCGGAAGATGTCGATCAGGGTGCCCGTATCCATGGCGTCCACGTGCTGGGCCATCAGCTTCAGGCCCGCCTCGTCGAGGGGTCCGGCGATGGCCTCGAAGACCCGGCGCAGGCGCCGGATCGCCGTGAACAGCCCCAGCGCCCCGCCGCCCGCGGCGAGGAACAGCTCGCGGTAGGCGGCGGCCACCTGGGCGTCGGCGGTGCGGTCGACGTCGGTCACCACCAGCACCCGCGTCAGGCCGGCGTAGTCGAACGGCGACGGCACGGCGGCGCACACGGTCTCGGACGGCAGATGATGGGCGCCGGTGCGCCGCATCGCCGCCGCCCAGTCGGCGTCCGCGTCGCCGGTGCCGTCGCGCAGGGTGGCCGAGGTCACCAGCACCCCGTGGGCGGGCTCGATCACGGCCGCGGCGAAGGGCCGGGTGGGATCGACCCAGTGCCTGTGCAGTCCCACGTCCATGTCCTGTCCTCCGGCGCGCTCGACGCCGAACCAGTCGACGAACCCGTCGTCGGCGTCACCGTCGGCCGGCTCCTCCGCCTCGTCCCCGTCGAGCGCCCGGAGCATGTCGCGCCAGCCCTCGATCTGGGGGATGCGCCAGCGTTCCAGGCTCCGGCACATGGCCTCGATGCGCCGCCGCTCGGTGCTCTCCAGCGCGTCCGCCTCCACGTCCAGCAGCGCGCTCAGGGCCCGCGACAGCGCCGCCAGGGGCCGCCCCAGGCGGGCCAGGGCCGCCTCCAGCCCGGCGGCCGCATCGAGCAGGCCGTCGACCGGCGGCCGGGTGCCGGTCTCCAGGCTATAGGGCGAATCGGCGCCGCGCACCCGGGCGTAGACCTGCTGGCGGACGAGGGCGAGGAAGGCCTCCGCCGGTCCCACCGGGGTGCCGTCGGCGACGCGCTGGCGCCAGCCCGGCCCGGGCAGGGCGCGGCCCGCCTTCAGCGCCTCGCGCAGGGCCTTCATGCCCGCGTCGTCGTTGTCCACCAGGTCTCCGATACGCAGGCGCAGGCCGCGGGCCCGCGACCGCGCGCCGTCCTCGGCGCCGACGATCCAGCGCCTGAGCTCGGCGGCCTCCATCCCCGTCAGGTGGGCCGAATAGGTGCCGTCGGCGGCGTCGAAAACGTGATGGCCTTCGTCGATGACGTAGCGGGTGGGCAGGGACCCCCCGTCGCCGCCGCGCGCCGCCTGCACCATGACCAGGGCGTGGTTGGCGACGACGATCCGGGCCCGCCGCGCCCGCCGGATCGAGCGCTCGATGAAGCATTTCCTGTAGTGGTCGCAGGCCGAATAGATGCATTCGCCGCGGCTGTCCGTGAGGTCCACCGTCAGCCCGCGGCCGAGGAGATCGGCCAGCCAGGCCGGAAAGTCGCCGCCCACCATGTCGCCGTCGCGGCTGGCCAGGGCCCAGCGCGCCATCAGCCCCAGGGCCACCGCGTCGGTGCCGCCGCGCCCGGGCAGCCGGGTCACCGCTTCGGCGAAATTGAGCAGGCAGAAGTAGTTCTCCCGGCCCTTGCGGACGACCACATTTGCGGCCTTTTCGTCCGGGTCCGGATACAGGCGGTCCAACTCGGAATCCAACTGGCGCTGGAGGTTGCGGGTAAACGTGCTGATCCACACCGCTCCTTCGTTCTTCTCGGCCCAGACGCTGGCCGGGGCGATGTAGCCGAGGGTCTTGCCGACGCCGGTGCCGGCCTCGGCGAGCACGATGCGGGGCTCGTCCCTGCGCTCCCGGGGCAGGAACGCGGCGCACACAGCGGCGGCGTACTCGGCCTGCTCGGGCCGTTCCTCGGCGCCGGGGCCGAGCAGCCGGAGCAGCCGGGCGCGGGCCTCGTCCGGCTCCACCGGCAGGTTCTCGGGTTGGCCCTCGGCGCCCCCTTCCTCCCAGTCCGGCAGCCGGCGCCACACCTTCAGGCCCTCGGCCATGGCCCGCGAATGGGGCGCCTGCGAGTCAGCCGAGCCGGAGAGGGCGGACACCACCGCCGTCCCCCACGGCCAGCCGCCCCTGGCCATGGCCCAGGCCACGCCCAGGGCCCGGGCGCCCTCGGGCCGGCCGGCCATGGCGGTCAGTTCGCCGAGCAGCAGGCGGGCGGCGGCGATCAGGCTTTCGGCCTCTTTCTCCGGCGTTCCGGGCAGGGCCACGCCCAGGGCCTCGGCCAGGCCGCGCGGGGTCGGCAGGCAGAACCGGGCCGGGCGCACGAAGGCGAACAGCTCCAACAGGTCGCAGGCCGGAAAGGGGTCCGTCCGCAGCCGCCGGGCGGTGGCCCTGGCGTGGCAGACCAGGGGCGGCGGACCCGCGCCCAGGCGCCGGGCCGCCTGGTCAAGCGCCAGGGTCTCGATCTCGCCGTCGGGGGAAAGCCAAGCCGCGCCGCGCACACCGGCCACCAGGGCGGGGGCGTCGGGCAGGCGGACCGGGGGTGCGTCGGGCTGGCGGACCGGAGGTGCGTCGGGCAGGCGGACCGGAGGTCCGGTGGACGGCGTGCGGGCCATGGGGGAGTATACCGCCGGCCGGCGCCGGGGACAGCGGCCCGGTGGGGTTGGCGCCTCAGCCGGCGCGGTGGGTCACCGTCATCGGGGGGCCGGCGCGCAAGGTCTGGTAGACGACGCAGTAGCGCTCGGTCAGCTTGAGCAGGGTCGCCAGCTTTTCCTCGTCCGCGTCCGTCTCCAGGTCGAAATGCAGGCGGATGTCGCGGAACCCCACCGGCGCCTCCTTGCTCACCCCCAAGGTGCCGCGGAAATCCAGGTCGCCCTCGGCTTTCACCGTGCCCGCCCGCACATCGACGCCGATGGCGGTGGCGACCGCGCCCAGCGTCACGCCGGCGCAGGCGACCAGGGCCTGGAGCAGCATGTCGCCGGAGCACGCCTGGGTCCCGTCGCCCCCGGTGGCCGGGTGCAGCCCGGCCTCGACCAGGGCCTTGCCGGTCTCCACCGAACAGGCCAGGCCGTCGCCGTCCAGGCGGCCCTCGGCGCTGAGCGTGATCAGGGCCGTCGCCGGGTCGTCTTTGTATCGGGCCTTCAGGGGCGCCTGCAGGCTTTTCAGGTCTTCCGCGTCCATGGGTTCTCCTCCGCCCGGGCCGCGCCGGCGCGACAGTGCCACCGGGCCCGCCGGGAATCAAGGGTTTGGCCGGGGGCGGGAAGATCCCTATTCTTTGGAAGCGGCCACACGGAGGGCATTCCATGGCCGGCCTGCCGGGCCGGGGATCCGATGAATCGACGCCCATTGCCCTTGAAAGAATTTTGGACGCGCTTTTGGTGGCGGCCCGCTTGTGATATGCACGCATTGGCTTGGGTTGGGAATAAAATTGCGCGCCAGCATGTTTAAGAGCTTTTTCGAAAACGCGCCGAAGATTATTGCTGAGGCGGCAAGCTCTCCGTTGGGCATCGCCGCCCTGGTCGTTCTCGTCCTCTCCGTCCTCGCCGTCATCTTTTTCCGACGGGCTCGTGTTGGAATTAAAGCGGCCGTCTTTGCCGCTTTGTTCGTCGGGTTCGGCTTGTTCGTTCTTGCGGTATTTCGAATGGACGGGCGTATAACCTCGGAAAACGGTCCGCAAATTCCAGCGACGGAAGCCCAGGAATCGCCGCTCCACGAAAAAGCGCGCGCGACGCTTGACCGCGGCCGCAAAGCTTATTTCGCCGGTCGTCAGGACGATGCTGTTTCCGCCTACGAACAAGCACGAGCCCTATTCAAACAGGCGGGTGACCGTCTTGGTGAGGCGAATGCTTTGTTCGGCCTCGGCGAATCGCGCCGTCTCCTTGGACGGCACGACGCGGCTCGCGCCGCCTACGGAGAGGCCTGGACCCTTTTCAAGCAAGAACAGGACCGCCTGGGTCAGGCCAACGTGCTGCTGGGCCTGGGCCACCTGGAGAGCAAGCTTGGACGAAACGACGCCGCCCGCGACGCCTACGCGGAGGCCCGGACCCTTTTCAAGCAAGAACAGGACCGCCTGGGCGAGGCCAACGTGCTGTCGGGCCTGGGCGACCTGGAGCGCAAGCTTGGACGAAACGACGCGGCCCGCGACGCCTACGGGGAGGCCCGGACCCTTTACAAGCAAGAACAGGACCGCCTGGGCGAGGCCAACGTGCTGTTGGGCCTGGGCGACCTGGAGCGCACGCTTGGACGAAACGACGCCGCCCGCAACGCCTACGCGGAGGCCCGGACCCTTTTCAGGCAGGTCGAGAACCGCTTGGGCGAGGCCAACGGGCTGCGGGGTCTTGGTTTGTT
>JACZWD010000081.1 GCA_022572335.1 Pseudomonadota bacterium | reverse complement strand
CCCCGGGGGGCCACCCCGGGGGGTGTCCCCCCGGCCACGTTATGCGGGGGGCGCCCCCGCGACCCCCGAGGGGACGGGAAAAGCGACCCGAAGGGCGGCGTTGCGAGGCTTCCGGGGGGACAAGGGGGGTGTCCCCCCCGGCTACGGTATGCGGGGGACGCCCCCGCGGCCCCCGGCGTCGTCGCGCGCCGCTTGTGGTGCACGCACACCACGGCGCGACGCGCTCCTAGCCGGAAACCTCGCAACGCCGTCGTATGGGTGCAATTTAGCTGATACAGGCCACTCGCGGCGACGACGACGGTTTCGGCGCCGGCCGGAAACACTTCCCGCCAATCCGGGTCTTTGCCTTGCCATGGCGTTTGAACCCGTATTAATCTGGCGGCGTCATCGGCCATCGAGGGCCGATCATCGGAATGCATGGCGCGGGCAGGCGTTGGCTTGGAAAGTTGCTAAGGACGGTTGCCCGCTGACCCATATTCACTCACGACAGTCCCGTCTTCGCCGGCGACGCGCGGCCGGTGCCGGAATCGGGCCCGGGTGCGGGGCCTGTGGCCCGGCGAAAGCCGGCGCGGCAGCGCCCGGTCCAGGCAACGTGTGTCGCGATGACAAAAGGTATCGCGGATTTGTGACTCGTGGTCCCGGACATGAATGACGGTCCCGATACGGCCCACGGCCCCCGGTCCGACGGTCGCCCGCGCCGCCGGGTGTCCGGACAATCGCTGCGCGGCATCCTCGAATACCATCGGAAGTGGCTGGAGTCGGACGGCGCGGGGGGCCGCCGGGCCAACCTCGTCTACGCCGACCTCAGGGACGCCGACCTCCGCGGGGCCAATCTCCGGCAGGCCCGCCTCCACGGGGCGGATATGCGCGGCGCCAATCTCGAGGCGGCCGACCTTCGTGTCGCCAAGCTCCAGGAAGCCGACCTCGGGGCCGCCGGACTTAAACGGGCCGACCTGCGCATCGCCAAACTGCAGAAGGCGGACCTGCGCGACGCGCACCTGCGTGGCGCGGATCTGCGCAAGGCGCACCTCGAAGAAGCCAACATGGGCGGCGCCGACCTCCAGGGTGCCAACCTTCAGGAGGCGGATCTTTTCGCGGCCGACCTCGAGCGCGCCGACTTGCGCGTCTGCAAGGCCCAGGGAGCGGACTTCAGGGAGGCCAATGTACAGAAGGCCGACCTGCGCATGGCGATGCTGCGCCGGGTGGATTTCCGCAAGGCGCACCTCCAGGAAGCCAATCTCATCCAGGCCGACCTCCAGGAAGCGAACCTGCAGGAGGCCTTCCTGCTGGGCGCCAACCTCCAGGGCGCCGACCTGCGTGGGGCCTTGCTCCAGGGCGCCGACCTGCGCGTGGCCAAGCTCCGCGGCGCGGATTTGCGCGCCGCCAACCTCTCGAAAGCCGACATGCGGGTGGCCCGGCTGACCAAGGCCGACCTGCGCGGGGCTTGCCTGGCCGGGGCCAACCTTATCGAGGCCGACCTTCAGGAGGCGAACCTCCAGGAGGCCCGCCTACCGGGCGCCAACCTCAAGGGCGCCGACCTCGGCGGCGCGCAGTTGCAGAAGGCCGACCTCGGTCTGGTCCGCCTCCAGAACGCCAACTTGCGCGCCGCCAATCTCCACGGCGCCGACCTCAGGCACGCAAAACTCCGCGGCGCCAACCTGCAGGATGCCAAACTCGTTTCCGCCTCCCTCCGCCAAGCCGACCTCGGCCGGGCCAACCTGCTGGGGGCCGACCTCGAGCGCGCCGACCTTTGGGGGGCCAACCTCGAGGGGGCCGACCTCGGCGGCGCCAATCTGCGCGGCGCCGATCTCCGGGGCGCCAACCTCCGCGGCGCCGTGCTCCAGGGGGCCGACCTGTTCGAGGCGTCCCTCCAGGGGGCCGACCTGGGCGGCGCCAACCTCGAGGCGGCCGACCTGCGCGGGGCCGACCTCCTCGGGGCGAACCTGTTCGAGGCGTCCCTCCGCGGGGCCGTCCTCAAGGGGGCCGAGCTCTGGGAGGCCAGCCTGCGCGGGGCGGACCTGAAGGACTCCACGAACCTGTGCCAGGCGCAACTTGACCGGGCGTGGGGAGACCGCGACACCAAGTTGCCCGAGGGCCTCGCCATCAGGATGCGCCCGGAGGACTCGGCGGACCGCGAAAGCGGCTGGACGTTCCACGGGGCGGAGGCGGAGGACGCGACCGAAGACCGTTAGTGGCCTGTATCAGCTAAATTGTACCCATACGACGGCGTTGCGAGGTTTCCGGCTAGGAGCGCGTCGCGCCTTGGTGTGCATGCACCACAAGCGGCGCGCGACGACGTCCGGAAGCCCCGGAAGACCGTCGTATGGTGCGCGAAATCGTGCAAGGGAGTACTATCATGACGGCACCGGCAGGGGCCGCGGCCGGTTGAAACGGCCATGCGGGCGGCATATCTGTCGAACAGGGGCATGGCGCTCCGTACGGCTTTCGGACGGGGCGCGAACGGGGAGGCGTTGTCGGTGGAGAGAGGGATGTACGCTCAGAAGCTTCTGCGGTTGTTTCAGAACGTCCTGCCGCACCCGCCGCCGGGCGGCAAATCCGGCCCGTATTCGGGACCGGATCGCCGCAGCCCCCACTACCAGGGGCCGGAACGCCGCCGGGAAAACCTGACCCGGCAAGGCGGCGTCGATCTTTCCGAGGAAGAAATCAAGGTCCTGCTCAAGAAAAACTGACCCGGCCCCGGGCCGGTGTTTCGGTTGTCGGACCGGCATGCTGCGGATACGATAGACACCGTTTCGGAAAAACGGCGTTGTAGCGGCCACACGGATTCTAGTGTGCGGGATGAGGCCATCGTTAGTCGATAGGGGGAACCGGGGATTTCATATTTTTTTCCGTAACGAAGACGACAACCAAACGCAGGAAACAGGGAGGGAAGTCATGCGGATCAAGTGGTTCATCGGCGCCGTGTCGTTGGCGGTGGCTCTGCAGTTCATGCCGCAGGGCGCCCAGGCGTTCGAATGCCCGAAGCACTTCACCACCGCCCAGGCGGCCATCGACAAGGTCTTGGGCGACATGAAGGGCGGCATGTCGAAGATGATGGCGAAGGCCGACATGGCCCAGGTGCACATGTTGCTGGATGACGCCAAGATGCTGCTGGCAGGGGCCAAGCACAATCACGAGAAGCCTCAGGGCCGCCTCGATCATGCGCGGGCCATCGCCAAGGCCGACGCGGCGCGCGGGTACGCCGTGGCCTCCGACATGCTGCACTTCAAATTGATGAAAAAATAGCCGGCGCTTCCCGACGCTGGCGGCACGGTCCATGCCGGTGCCCGACGCCGGACGTCTGGTACATTCATCTTCGGGCAGGGCGCGAATGCCGTGAAAGGCGGGGCGGGTCGCGCCTTGTCAGCGCACGAACCGCGGCTACTCATGGGACGGGGAGGGGAAGATGCCCGGCACAACACGTACACTGTATACGGCGTTCG
Source organism: Pseudomonadota bacterium (assembly GCA_022572335.1). GTDB lineage: Bacteria > Pseudomonadota > Alphaproteobacteria > Rhodospirillales > 2-02-FULL-58-16 > JACZQZ01. The sequence goes on along the minus strand of JACZWD010000081.1, from coordinate 7,106 downwards.
CGGCGCTCGGGTTCGCTTGGCTCCTTGCCGGGGCCCCGTCACCGGCGGCCGCGTCCGACCACTGGTCGGAAGCGTCCATTCCGGGGACATCGGAAACAGCCCTGGTGCTCGGCCGCGACCTCGACGGCGACGGCGATCCCGATGAAATCACCATCCGCCTGGAGGTGATCGAGGTCCGCGACGAGGTTTACCCCGGGGAGTTCGTAACGTTCTGGGTGTTCGCCCCCGAGGGCAAGGGCATGATCCCGGTCGCCCGCGTGCCGAGCCCCACCATCCGCGTCGAGGAGGGCGACCGGGTGCGGATCATCCTCAACAATACGCACTACTTTCCGCACACCATTCACCCCCACGGGACCATCCATCCGAATGCCATGGACGGGGTCCCCGACATCACCCAGGCGGCGGTCAAGCCCGGAGAGTCCTTCGCTTACGAGTTCATCGCCAAGAACCCCGGCACCCACTTCTACCACTGCCACGTCCAGCCCGATGTCCACGTATTGATGGGACTGGCGGGCATGCTGATCATCGAGCCCAACCGGCCGAATAACATTTTCACTCATATCGTCCCCGGGGCAGGGCGGATGCCGGATCTCGCCAAGGCGACCGTGGAAGAAGGGTACGACCGCGAGTATTCGTTGGTGTACATGGACATCGACGCCCGGCTGAACCGCATTCCGGCCGCCTACAAGGACCCGCGGGAGATCGAGAAGCGCATGCACAGGGACTACGACTCGACCCAGCGCAGACCGAATATCTTTCTTCTCAACGGGCGCTCGTTTCCCTTCACCCTGCGCGACACGCCCATCGAAGTGAAGTCGGGCGAGCGGGTCAAGCTGCGGATTCTCAATGCCGGCGCGCGCCCGATGAAACTCCACACCCATGGCCATCATCCGACGCTGACGCACCTGGACGGGTACCCCGTGCCCCCGGGCATGCGTTACACCCGCGATGTCTTCGACCTCGGCGCCGCCCAGCGTATCGACCTGGAGCTGCGGCCGGGGAACGACGACCGATACGCGTCCGGACCGGGCGTGTGGATCATGCACGACCATACCGAGCACACCGTCACCAACAAGGGGATCAGCCCCGGCGGCGACATCACCGCGATCGTCTACGAGGGGTTCATGGGCGACGACGGGCTGCCCAGGGTCGCCACCAGCCTGGAACGCTTTTTCGATCCGGAGTACTACCGGGGCAATGTCCCGGTGTTCGACCCCGCCATTTTCAACACGACGCGCGAGGAGTACGAATTCGGGTGGCCCGAGGAAGAGCCGGAAGGGGGCAATTTCACCTATCCGGTTCGCGACGCCAAATGAGAAGCCGGGCATGGAGGCCGCTTTGAGAAATCCGTTGATTGCCGGTATCTCGGTCGGGGCTCTGATTGTGGCCGTATCGGGCGCCGCCTGGGCGGGCGCCGAGACCGGGCCCGCCGCCGCGTTGGGGGATGCCATGGAGGGCCATCGGATGATCGCGACCTCCTGCAAACAGCCGCGCACCTTCCGCCGGATTCGGATGAAAGGGGGCAGGAAGTTTGCCCGTCCAGGAGAGGTGTTCGCCTTCGAACCCCGGGTCGTCCGTGTCCGGCGCTGCGAGGAAGTGGAGATCGTTCTGGAAAATACCGACGCCGTGCGGCACGCCCTGATGCTGCCCGGCCTCAACCCCATGTTCATGCTGGAATTCACGGGACCCCGCACGCAAACCCTTCGTTTCGTCACGCCCGACGAGGACGTCACGCTCAAGTTCCACTGCCACGTGGCGACCCACGAAGAGATGGGTATGGGCGGCGTGCTCATCGTCGGCGAGGGCGGTGAGAAGAAGGTGGTGCACCCGGCCCAAGTGGTGGCCGCGAAACGTCTCCATGAGGGCGTCGGCGTCGTTGTCGCCCTGGAAACGCGTAACAGCCGCGTGGTGTTGGACCACGAGGAGATCAAGGACTTCATGGCGCCCATGGTGATGAGCTACGTGGTGACGCCGGCGACGTTGCTGCGGGGGCTGGCCAAGGGGGACAAGGTGCGTTTCACCATCGACGCTGACAAGCGCGTCATCGTCGGCATCGTGCCCGTGGGCAAATGACCGGGCGGCGCGATTTTGGCCCCCCCATGGCCACGAAGCCGGTGACGCGATGGACGTTCCGGCCGCGGAGGAGCGTTCCGGGTAGATCTTTCCGAAATGGAATTTGTCGTGGACCCGCACAACCATTGCACCCATCTGGGAAACGCCAATCCAAAGGCGTATAGTCGGTAGCGGTTCCGGCCCAAGGGGAGAACTTCCCGTGGAAGCGCATGAAGGCGTCAAACGCAAGCTCACTGCAATCCTCTATGCCGATGTCGCCGGATACAGCCGGCTGACCGGGGAGGACGAGGAGGGAACACACCGCCTCCTCAGCGCCTATCTGGACGTGATTACCGCCAACATCGAAAAGCATGGCGGCCGCACCGTGCACTTTGCCGGGGACGCCGTGCTGGCGGATTTCGGCAGCGTGGTGGACGCCCTGGCCTGCGCCGTGGAGGCCCAGCGCGAACTCAGGAAACGAAACGAGGGCCTGCCCGAAGAGCGCCGGGTTCAGTTCCGTATAGGCTTAAACCTGGGAGACGTTATCGTCGACCGGGACGACATTTACGGCGACGGCGTCAACATTGCGGCCCGGTTGGAAGGACTGGCCCAGCCCGGTGGCATTTGCATATCCGGGGGGGTTTACCAGCAGGTCAGGAACAAGCTCGAATTGGCATACGAGTTCATGGGGCCCCAGGAGGTCAAGAACATCGCTGAGCCCGTGCCGGTGTTCCAAGTCCAGTTGGACCCGGTCGTTGCCGGGAAGCGGCCGGATAGAGGTGTGCGGCCGCCGCGGTGGCGGTCGGTGGCCCTCGCCGCCGCGGTCGTTTTGCTTGTCGGCGCAGGGGCGGTTGCGTTTTGGAACTTTTACCCCCGTTCATCGGCACCCCCGGGTATCGTGGCCTCCACGTCGGCCCCTGAAAACGCGGCGCCGAAATTGCCCGGCAAGCCCTCCATCGCCATCCTCCCCTTTGAGAATATGAGCGATGACCCTGGGCAGGAGCATTTCAGCGACGGGCTCACCGAGGACATCATCACCGACCTCTCCCAGCTTGAGGACCTGATCGTGATCGCGCGCGCCTCGGTATTCACTTACAAGGGAAAGCCGGTGACGGTGCAGCAGGTGGCCCGCGAACTCGGCGTCCAGTATGTGCTTGAGGGCAGTGTCCGCAAGAGCGGCAATCGGGTGCGGATTACGGCGCAACTGGTGGATGGCAAGACGGGCCATCACCTGTGGGCCGAGCGTTATGACCGGGACTTGAAAGACATTTTCGCCCTCCAAGACGAAATCGCGCAGAAGATCCGGGCGACGCTGGCGGGCTATGCGGTGAAGACGGCGGAAGGGAGCGTGGCGACAGACCGTTATGAGGCCATCGGCACCGTGGTCTCCGTTGACCCCGAGAAAAGCCGGATCGTGCTGGACCACGAGGAGATCAAGGACTTCATGGCGCCCATGGTGATGAGCTACATGGTGACGCCGGCGACGTTGTTGCGGGGGCTGGCCAAGGGGGACAAGGTGCGTTTCACCATCGACGCCGACAAGCGCGTCATCGTCGGCATCGTTCCTGTTGTCCAATGACGGGCCGCAGGGCGCCGCTTCAAGGGGCCATGCCGCAACGAAGAAACGCTTGATGGGACGAACGGTTCGGACCGCGATCCTGGGCGCCGCCGCATGGATTCTGGCCGGCTGCGCGCCCACGGTGTTGGCGAAAAGCGCCGACGGCATCACCTTCGACAACCCGACCGATTCCGTCGTCACCATCGATGTCCTGGCAAAGTACCAAAGGCGCCAGGCGCTGGATTTGGCGGACGCGCACTGCCGCCGGTTCGGACGCATGGCGCGGCTGACGCGGCGCACCGCCAACGCGCTGCGGTACGACTGCGTGGAGTAATACGCAAAGCACCCATGCGGGGTAACCAGGGGCTTCGCCCCTTTTTATCCCCACCAAGGGCCGTCGGCCCTTGGAACCCAGAAAACGAGGCCCAGGAGGTTTGAAAACCCCTGGCGAGGGGGACGGCGGCGGCGAACACCATCGCCGCAGACGGGCGCTTCAACCGGCCTTCGCCGCGGCGATCTTTTGCGCCAGCTTTTCGTTGAACCGGTCCCAGCGGACGACGAAGCGCTCGTGCCGCGCCTTGCCGATCACCTCGACTTCGTCCCGGGCGGTGACGCGGAAGGTCACCCGCCGGCCGTCCACCTCCAGGCATTCGACGTCCACGGTGACCTCCATCCCCGGCGGCGTCGGCGCCGTGTGGCTGACGTCGATGCGGGTGCCCAGGCTTCCCTCGCCGTCGTCCAGATGGGGCTTCAGGGCTTCCAGGCACGCCCATTCCATGAGCCCGACCATGAACCCGGTGGCCAACACCTTGGGCATGGCCACGAAATCCGGCGATTCGGGATAGAGATAGGGCACCGTCTTTTCCTCGGTGATGGTGAAGCGGTGCGTGTGGGTAATGCCGGGGACAAGGGTGGGCTTCATGGCGGGTTCCTTCCCTTGCGCGAACGCGTCAGGGCCTATCGCCGCGCGCCAGGCGCGTCTCGATGTCGTCCAGGCACGGCATCAGGTCGGCGATGGTGTCGACCACGTAATGGGAGCCGCAGGTTTCCATGCGCCGGTAGGCGCGCTCGCGCTTGGCCTGTTTCTCGTCTTCGGGCAGGGCTTCCCATTCACCCAGCGGAAGGCCCACCTCGTTGCCGGAAATGGCCAGGCCGACGGTCCACATGCCGGCGTTCAACCCCTCCTCGACGCCGGGAACGGTGTCGTCCACCTTGACGCAGGCCTCCACCGGCGAGACCTGCATGTTGATCATGTTCTGCAGGCACATGAAGGGATAGGGGCGCCCGGCCGGGACCTGCCCGGCGGAGACGGTGGAATCGGGAACGTAGCCCTGGCGCTCGGCGTCGCGGACGTTGATCTCCATCATCTCCGGCAGATAGCCGGTGGTGGAGCCGATCTTGTAGCCGCGTTTCCTGCACTGTTCGACCGCGTCCAGGGCGCCGGGGATCAAGTCCGAGTATTCGGAAAGGCATTCCAGTTGCAGGGGCACGAATTCGGCGAACATGGCGTCCACGTCGTCGTCGGTGGGCAGGCGCCCGTGCGCTTCCTGCCAGCGTTCGCGCACCGCATCCTGCTCACTGATTCTCTTGATGTGCACGCGCTTGTGCGCCCCCATGGGCGCCCGCGCCTCGTCCATGGAGATGGGCACCTGCTGGCGCCTGAAGACCTCGACGAAGACCACGGCCGGGGCCATGCAGCCGAAGTCCATGGTGGTGCCGGCCCAATCCAGGATCACCGATCGGATGGGGCCGCGGTAGCTGCGACGGTAGCGGAACGTCATGGCGGATTTCCTTTGTCAGGGTTGTTCAGGTTTGGGCGGGGGCGCAGTCCTTCACCCCCATTTCCGTGATCGCGGCGCGCACGGCTTCGAGCGCGCCCAGCATCTCGGCCGCCCCCAGATGGCCGATGCATCCGATGCGGAACGACTCGGCCACCGTGAGCTTTCCCGGATAGATCACGTATCCGTGCCGGCCGAGGGAATCGTAAAAGGCCTGGAAATCGAACCCGGGGTCGGCGGGCGTGCGGAAGGTGACGATGATGGGCGCCTGCACGGCGTCCGCCAGCAGGGTCTCGAACCCCATCTTGCGCATGCCGGCGACCAGGATCCGGCAGTTGTCGGCGTAGCGGGCGTTGCGTCCCCCGACGCCGCCCTCGGCGTCGAACTGGTCGAGCGCCGCATCGAGGGCGGCGATCACGTGGGTGGGCGGCGTGAAGCGCCACTGCCCGGTCTTCTCCATGGCGGTCCACTGGTCATGGAGGTCGAGGGACAGGGAATGGGCGTTGCCGGCGCCGGCCTCCAGGGCCTGGCGGCGGACGATGGCGAAGCCCACGCCCGGCACCCCCTCCAGGCACTTGTTGGCCGACGCCATCAGCGCGTCGAAGGGAACCTTGCGGGCGTCGAGCGGGATGGCGCCGAATGTGCTCATGGCGTCGATCAACAGGCCGCGGCCGTGCCCGGCGGCGGCCTCGGCGATGGCCTCGATGGGGTTGAGGATGCCCGACGTGGTCTCGCAATGGACCGCCAGCACGTGGGTGATGTCCGCGTCCCCGGCCAGCAACGCGTCCACGTCGGCGGCCGACGCGGGCGTGTCCTCCGCGGTTTCCAGGGACACGTGATCGCGCCCCAGGTACTCCAGGATTTTGGCCATGCGCTTCCCGTACGCGCCGTTGATGAGGACCAGGGCCTTGCCGCCGCGCGGGATGAGGGTCCCCAGCGCCGCCTCGACGACGAAGGTGCCGCTGCCCTGCAGGGGCACGCAGACGTGGGTGCCCTCGGCCCCGGCGATGGCCACCAGGCGCCGGCGCACCCGGGCGTTGGTGGCGATGAACCGGGAATCGCGCGAGCCCCAGTCGTGCAGCATGGCTTCCTTGGTCCGGGCCGAGGTGGTCAGCGGCCCCGGGGTGAGAAGATAGGGATCGGTCCGGGCAGCGGGCATGGACGACCGCCTTCAGGTGTAGGGGGACAGGGACGACGCCGCGGTACTATCGGGCGCAACCAGTCACTTTGCCACATAAATCAACATGGCCTGGCAAAAAAATCGCCGGCACCGGGGAGCCCCCGGTTCCCCTTCACAGGTGCAACCCTACCGGCCGCGGCCGGTTCGTATTGGCGTTCTGCGCCTGTAAGATTTACTTGACATCGCGTGTAAGAAATGCTTATAACACCGCCATCGGTATTCATGGAGGCGCTGATGCCCATCCTCATCGATCCAAGAACCGGATTACCCTTTCCCCGGCGCACGGACAAGGCGCCGCGGAACAGGCAACGGGGCCGGGTGCCGGGGCCGGCGGACGTTCACCAGATCGATGCCCAGGTCTTGCGTGATCCCGGCGTGCACGCCACGCCCGAGGACTTCGGCGCCGGCATTGGCAAGGCCGTCGAGCGGTTCGGCAAGGCGGCGATCCGGGTGGCGTCGGACTTCGCCGAGATGCGCCGCGCCGCCGAGGACGATACCGCCGCCATGGCCGGGTTGTCCGAGGCCCGCGGCCGCTTCA
>JACZWD010000080.1 GCA_022572335.1 Pseudomonadota bacterium | reverse complement strand
ACCAGCGGCCGGCCCGTAAACCGGACATACCCACGGCCCCAAGGCGTGAGGAGCCGGAAGACCGTAAACCGGACAAGCCGGTCCTCGGCCTCGGCGATCACACCCCGGCCTTCCTCCTGCGTCCGCCGAAGCCGGGGAAAAAGCGCTGAACCGGGCGGCGGGTTTTTAGGCCCGCCAACTTGCCGCCAACCCGATTACCCCTCTCCGTCGTGGTGAAATCCGTCGGGATACCAAGCCGCCGGCCTAACGTCGCTTGGTGAGGCGGGCGTGCAGCGCCCGCAGGTACTTGCGGTCCATGTCTTCGAATTCGCCTTCGGCGATGTCTTCCTTGTAGCCCTGAAGCTCCTGGCGCATGTCTTTCGAGATGTCGGACTTGGCGAGCAGGCGGGCGATCAGGGCCAGGGACTCCTTGTTGCCCGGATCCCGGGGGGCGGCGGGCGCGGCGTCTTCGCCATCGGCCTCCGCGAACCGGGCGTCTTCACCGTCGGCCTCCGCAGGCTCGGCCGCGTCTTCGCTCTCCTCTACACGCCCGGCCGCGTCTTCGTCCTCTTCCTCCGCCGTCCCACCAGGCGCTTCGTCCTCCGCCGCCACGTCGGGCGCCAACAGGGCGTCTTCACCGTCGGCCTCCGCAGGCTCGGCCGCGTCTTCGCTCTCCTCTACACGCCCGGCCGCGTCTTCGTCCTCTTCCTCCGCCGTCCCAGCGGGCGCTTCGTCCTCCGCCGCCGCGTCGGGCGCCAACAGGGCGTCCCAGGTGACGCCGGCGGCCGTGACCTGGGCGTGAATCTCGCGCGCCGCCTCGACGACGTCCTCGTCGCGCTCGCTGCCCAGGCTTTCGAGAAGCGCGATGATCCCGTCCCGGTCCAAATCTCCCGCCATCACCGACCTCCCTCAATCGCGGTTTCCGGGGGCGTCCACCGCATGGGGGAGCAGGGTAGCGCAATTCGGGGCCGGTCTCCACCGCGCACGTTGCGCGACCGACCGGCGGGCCTACCGCAGCCACGCCGGCACCGCCACCCTACAGCACCATGAAGACCACGGGCTTGGTGCCGGAGATGGTGTAGACGATGAACTTTTCGGTCTTCGGCCCCGGCATTCCGGGGCTGCCGGACGGCATGCCCGGCAAGGCGATGCCTTTGATTTGGGGCTTCTCGGCAGGCAGGCGGTCGATGGCCTCGACGGGGACGTGGCCCTCGACGGCGTAGCGGCCGATGATGGCGGTATGGCACGACCGCAGGTCGCCGGGGATGCGGAAGAAGTTTTTCACCGGCGTCACATCGTCCATGTCCTTGACCCGGACATCGAAACCGTTGTCGCGCAGATACCCCACCCAAACGTGACAGCAGCCGCATTCGGGGGACTTGTAGACGGTCGCCTTGATTTTTTCCGCCATCGCCGGAAAGACGCTCAGGGCCACGGCCAGAGCTACCGGCGCCGCAAACCATTTCGTCCGCATCGTGCATCTCCCTTTGCCGTAACCGCGCCGATGTCCATTACGGACACGCCAATCACCGGCCCTGGGTATTAGTCTGGGGCTTCCCGTCGCTGGAAGGTCAAGTGCCTTGGCGGAGGTTTTTGGCGCCGCCTACAGGCCGGCAACCCCCGGACACTAGATCAGGCCGGCCAGCGGCGAGGAAGGATCGGCGTAAAGCTTCTTCCCCATCCGTCCCGCCAGGTACGCCAGCCGCCCGGCCTCCACCGCCAGCTTCATCGCCCGGGCCATCATCACCGGGTCCTTGGCCTCGGCGATGGCGGAATTCATCAGCACCCCGTCGCACCCCAGCTCCATGACGACGGACGCGTCCGACGCGGTGCCGACGCCGGCGTCGACCAGCACCGGCACGGAGATCTGCTCGACGATGAGGCGGATGTTGATGGCATTCTGCACGCCGAGGCCCGACCCGATGGGGGCCGCCAGCGGCATGATGGCGACGCAGCCCAGGTCCTCCAGGCGCTTGGCCATGATCGGGTCGTCGCTGCAATAGACCATGACCTGGAAGCCTTCCTTGATCAGGACCTCGGCGGCCGCCAGGGTCTCGATCATTTGCGGATAGAGCGTCTTCTGGTCGCCCAGGACCTCGAGCTTGACCAGGTCCCAACCGCCCGCCTCGCGCGCCAGCCGCAGGGTGCGCAGGGCGTCTTCGGTGGTGTAACAGCCCGCCGTGTTCGGCAGATAGGTGAATTTCTTGGGGTCCAGGTAGTCCATCAGCATGGGCTGGTCGGGGTCCGTGACGTTGACCCGGCGCACGGCCACGGTGACGATCTCGGCCCCCGAGGCGACGATGGCGTCGCGGGTCTCGGCGAAGTCCTTGTACTTGCCCGTGCCCACGATCAGGCGCGAGCGGAAGCGCCGGCCCGCGACCTCGAAGGTATCTTCCTCGCGCACCGTGGCCGCGTCGTCGGGGACGCCGCCGCCGATGAAGTGGACGATCTCGAGCCTGTCGCCGTCGCCGAGGGAGACGCGCCGGTAGTGGGATTTGGGAACGATCTCCAGGTTGCGTTCCACCGCCACCTTGCGCGCATCCACGCCGATCTCACCGAGAAGTTTTTCCACGGTGAGCGGGCAGTCAAAGGTCCGATCTTCGCCGTTGATGGTCAAACGCATCGAGGCCATCCGTCCGCACAGGAATCATCGCTCCGCCGTGCCTGGCCGCACCAGCCGGAACACACCCCAAGTATGGGGGCCGCGGGCCGCGCTTTCAACCCGATAACATAGGGCAAAGTGTATGTTACACAAGACCGCGCGCGTGCTATAAACCGTCAACGTCCAGAGGATTCCTTGGCGATCATGGCCCCCACAATCCTGGTCCTCAACGGACCCAACCTCAACATCCTGGGTACCCGCGAGCCGGACGTTTACGGTCACGAGACCATGGCGGAGATCGAGGCCGCCTGTGCCAAGCGGGCCTCGGCGCTGGGCCTGACGGTGGAGTTCCGTCAAAGCAACAGCGAGGGCGAACTGGTGGACTGGGTTCAGGGGGCACGCAACGGCTACGCCGGCCTGATCGTCAACGCCGGCGCCTACACCCATACCTCGGTCGCCCTTTTGGACGCCTTGCTGGCCTGCGACGTGCCGGTCATCGAGGTGCACCTGTCCAACATCTTTCAACGCGACGACTTTCGCCACCATTCCTACGTGTCAAAGGCCGCGCGCGGCTTGATTTGCGGGTTCGGCGGCTTCGGCTACGAGATGGCCCTGGACGCGGCGGCGCGGATGCTGGGAACCACCCGCGAGTAAACTATGCCCAAGTCCCGGAAAAAAGCCGACGTGGACGAGGACCTGGTCCGCAAGCTCGCCAACCTTCTCGACGAGACGGGCCTGACGGAGATCGAATACGGGACCAAGGACTGGCACCTGCGGGTGGTCAGGGGAACGTCCCCGACCACCCCCGGGACCGGGGCCAACCCGGCGGCGGCGGCGGCGGCGGCCGAGACGGCGGGCGCGGCCGAAGGCGCCGAGCGCGACGCCGATCATCCCGGGGTGGTGACCGCGCCCATGGTCGGCGTCGTCTACACGGCGCCCGAGCCCGGCGAGCCGCCTTTCATCAACGTCGGAGACACGGTTGCCGAAGGGCAGACCCTGCTCCTGATCGAGGCCATGAAGGTGTTCAACCCGATCACCGCCCCGCGCGCCGGAAAGGTCGCCCGAATCCTCATCGGCAGCGGAACGCCGGTGGAATTCGGGGAGCCCCTGTTGATCATCGAGTAACCGGGGAGCCGGGCCTCCCGATGTTCGAAAAGGTCCTCATCGCCAACCGCGGGGAGATTGCGCTGCGCATCCAGCGCGCCTGCCGCGAGATGGGCGTGCGCACCGTGGCCGTGCATTCCACCATCGACGCCGAGGCGATGAACGTCCGCTTGGCCGACGAGGCGATCTGCATCGGACCGCCGCCGGCCGCGGATAGCTACCTCAACGTCCAGGCCATCCTCACCGCGGCCACCATCAGCAACGTCGACGCCATCCATCCCGGATACGGCTTCCTGTCGGAGAACGCCGACTTCGCCGCCATGGTCGAGGAACACGGGTTCACCTTCATCGGGCCGTCGCCGGACCACATACGCCTGATGGGCGACAAGATCGCCGCCAAGAAGGCCGTGGCCGCGGTCGGCGTGCCGGTGATCCCGGGCTCGGACGGGCCGGTGAAGGACGAAAGGGATGCCCGCGCGGTGGCCGAGGAGATCGGCTACCCGGTGCTGATCAAGGCCTCCAGCGGCGGCGGCGGCAGGGGCATGAAGGCGGCGGCTTCGCCCGGCGAGCTGGGCGCGGCCCTGGAGATGGCGGCGCGCGAGGCCCGCGCCGCCTTCGGCGACGGCACGGTCTACCTGGAGAAGTACCTGAGCGGACCCAGGCACATCGAAGTGCAGATCCTCGCCGATGGGGAGGGCAACGTGGTGCATCTGGGCGAGCGCGACTGTTCGCTGCAGCGCCGCTACCAGAAGGTGGTGGAGGAAGCCCCCTCGCCCGCCCTCAACGACGACCAGCGCCAAGAGATCGGCCGCATCGCCAGCGAGGCCGCGGCCAGGCTCGGCTACCGCAGCGTCGGCACCATGGAGTTCCTGTACCAGGACGGCGCCTTTTACTTCATCGAAATGAACACCCGCCTGCAGGTCGAGCATCCGGTGACGGAGATGATCTGCGGGCTGGACCTGGTGCGCGAGATGGTGCGCATCGCCGCCGGCGCGCCGCTCGGCTACACGCAAAAGGACATCCGATTCTCCGGCCATGCCATCGAATGCCGCATCAACGCCGAAAATCCCGACACCTTCGCCCCCGCTCCCGGCCGCCTCGGGAATTACCACGTACCCGGGGGCCTGGGCGTGCGGGTGGATTCGGCGCTCTATGCGGGCTACCAGGTGCCGCCCCATTATGACAGCCTGATCGCCAAGCTGATCGTGCACGGCGCCAACCGCAACGAGTGCCTCATGCGCCTGCGCCGGGCCCTCGAGGAGTACATCATCGACGGCCTGGAGACGACGATCCCCTTCCACCAGCGTCTGATGTCGGCGCCCGAATTCATCAACGGGGAATACGATATCCATTGGCTGGAGAGGTTTTTGGGAAACCATGAGCAGACCGGGTAAAGGCCCCAAACGGCTGACGCCGAAGCTGCTGCTGCGCGCCTACGCCGCCGGCATCTTCCCCATGGCCGAGAGCCGCCACGCGGACACCATCTTCTGGGTGGACCCCGAGCTCCGCGGCATCCTGCCCCTGGATACCTTCCACGTGCCGCGGTCGCTGCGCAAAAAGGTGAGCCGCGAAATTTTCGACGTGCGCTGCGACACCGCCTGCGAAGCGGTCATCCACGCCTGCTCCGCCAGGGCGCGGGGCCGCCGGGAAACCTGGATCAACGACGAGATCGTCGAGGCGTACGTCGAGCTCCATACCATGGGTTTCGTCCACAGCGTGGAAACCTGGCAGGACGGCCGGCTGGTGGGCGGATTGTACGGGGTCGCGCTGGGCGGGGCGTTTTTCGGCGAGAGCATGTTCTCGGCGGTGACCGACGCCAGCAAGGTGGCGCTGGTGCACCTGGTGGCGCGCCTGAGGCGCGGGCGGTTCGTGCTCCTCGACAGCCAGTTCGTCACCGACCACCTGAGGCAGTTCGGGGTGGTGGAGATCCCCGCCCGGGAGTACCTGACGCGGCTCGAGGACGCCCTCAAGATCCGCGCCGTGTTCTATTCGGCCCTGGAACCCTGGGAGGTCGACGCGGCGCTGGCGGAGGTGTTCGCGCAATCGAGGACCCAGATGTCGTAGACCGGGTGCTCGAGGGCCGAAAGGGCGGGGCTGGAGGCGAACATCCAGCCGCGGAACAGGGTGACCGCCGGCTCTCCGGGGCGGACCTCCCAGATGTCCACGAAGGCGGCGCTTTCCGGGGTTTCCTCGGGCGGCCGCTTGTCACAACTGCGGGCGACGATCTCTAGGGTACCGAAGCGCACCACCTGGCCCACGGGCGCCTCGATGGTGGACACCCGCGCCGTCACCTTGTCCAGGCCCTGCAGCACGGCGACCTCGTAAGGCTCGGCGAAGGCCGGCGCCGCCGCCACGGCCGCCGCCACAAAGGGGCCCAGAAAGCGATGCGGCAACGGAATCAGGCCTCCTCCGGTTTTAACCCAATGGTCAATACTATGGGCATTGCCGCGGCAAAACGCGAACGGACCTCCGCGGCGGCCCGGTGTCCTGTTTCCGCGGAGCGCCGCCGCCGCCGGGCGCACCCCGGCGACGAAACGGGCGTCGCCGGCATGGCGTCCGGGACCCCGCCCGCCGGCGCTATTTCGCGCCCCCCTCGTCGCCGCCGGTGGCCAGGAATATGATTTCCCCCACCTGGTCCTCCAGCGACCGGAAGTCCTTGGTCTTGGTGATGGTGCCGCCGTCCTTGATGTACGACTTGTCGGTTCCCGGCTCCAGGCGCACGTACTTGCCGCCGAGCAGGCCTTCGCTGGCGATGGAGGCGACGGTGTCCACGGGCAGCTTGACCTCGCGCGTGATCGTCATCCTGACCCGGGCGTCGTAGGACTCGGGATCCAGCTCGTGGTCGATGACCGTGCCCACCTTGATGCCGCTGATGCGCACGTCGCTGCCCTCGTTCAGCCCGCCGATCTTGTAGAAGAGCGCGGTGACCTCGTAGCCCTCCACGGCCTTGACCTGGGCCATGTCGTAGGCAAAGAAGACGAACCCCCCGGCGACCAGCAGAACGACGGCGCCCATCACGGTTTCGATGGCATTTCTACGCATGGCTATGTCTACGCATGGCTAGGTCACTCCTTGCCGGTCCGTCGTTTGCGGTTCGCCTTGCCCTGGGCGATGATCAGCTCGAGCAGCTCGGCGACGATCACGGCGTCCTGGGTAAAGTTGATCTCGTCACCGTCACCCATGAATTCCTCGTCTCCGCCGGGCTCCAGCACCACGTACTTGGTCCCGAACAGGCCGTCGGTGTGGATGGCGACCGAGGTGTCGGTGGGCAGTTTGACGTCCGCATCGATTTTCAGGGTGGTCACCGCCCGGTAGTAGACGTCGAGATACTGCCCGTCCACGGTGCCGACCTGGATGCCGGCCAGGCGTACCGGCGCCCCCACGGCAAGGCCGTCGACCCGGTTGAACGTGGCGATGACAAGGTAGTCGTTGCTCGCCGCTCTCGCCGTCAGTTCGCGGCCCCCGTACAGGAACCCGAGCAACAGGGCAAGGGCCAGGAACGCCTGCCCGCCGACGGTAATTTCCTTGGCGTTAGGGGACATCGGCGCCCCGGTTCGCCCCCTGGGCGGGTCTGTCGGGCAAGGGGATCGCCATCACTCCGGCGTCCACGGCTCGTAGTCGCCGGCGGCCGCGGCGCGCCTGCCGCCTTTAAGGTCATGGCCGCGCGGCCGGTAGGCGTCAGGCGTGCCGGTCAGGTTCGGCACATGTATCTTCTGCCAGGGCAGGGCCTGGGCCGCGCTTTCGGTCAGCGGGGCGTCCGTGGTGTGATGGAGCCAGGCGTGCCATTCGGGCGGCACCTTCGAGGCCTCCGCCTCGCCCTTGAAAATGACCCAGCGGCGCTCCCGCCCGTGGAGCCGCTTGCCTTTTCCGCGGTAGTACCGGTTGGAGAACTCGTCGATGCCGACCAGTTTCCCGTTGAACCACGTGTACAGAAGAGTCCCGATATGCATGGCAATCCAAACGAAGGCTTGACTGGGCCGCGCCCTGGCCACCGACGAACCGGCCCCTGGGGCGACCGCGGGACGCCGGCGCCGACGACGCGGGGCCGGCAAGGGAAATATGGCACCTGCCCAACCCGTCGTCCAGCCCGTCCGGCGCCCCAGGGAGATCGGCCGGACGGCGGCCGCGCGCCTCTCGCGGGCCCCACCCCCTTGGTTCGCCCGCGCCGTCGCCAAGGACCGTTGATGACGTCGTAAAATTACGTCGTAACGCTATATCCAGTACTTATTTTGCGCTAATCCACAAAATCTTGAAAATATCTGTTGCGATCCGGGGGCGTCATACGCTACATGTGGTGGTTCGTCCCATCACGGTCACGTGATGTTGTGGTGAACACCATATCTCGCGGCGGCGGGGACGGCAAGGGGGCTCGAAGGCTCGGAACGGCGAGCCAAAGGGGAGTGGGGGAGACATGCGGATCGCGCGGCATTTCACCAGAGAAGACTTCTCGCCTTACGACTCCTTGGCCTTCGCCACCGTTTCCAGCCAGATCCGCAACCCGGACGGCTCGGTGGTGTTCCGGCTCGACGAATTCGAGGCGCCGGCCGCCTGGTCCCAGGTCGCCTGCGACGTGCTGGCCCAGAAGTATTTGCGCAGGGCCGGGGTGGCCCGCAAGCTCAAACCCGTCGAGGAGACCGACGTCCCTGCGTGGCTGTGGCGGCACGTCCCCGACGAAAAGGCCCTGAAGGCGCTGGCCAAGGAGGAACGCACCGGCGGCGAAACCAGCGCCAGGCAGATCTTCGACCGCTTGGCCGGCACCTGGACCTATTGGGGCTGGAAGGGCGGCCACTTCGATGCGGAGGCCGACGCCCGCGCCTACTTCGACGAGATGCGCTACATGCTGTGCGCCCAGGTGGGCGCGCCCAACTCTCCCCAATGGTTCAACACCGGGCTTCACTGGGCCTACGGCATCGACGGGCCGGCCCAGGGCCACTGGTACGTGGACCACCGGACCGGCGAAACGGCCCCGTCGGAGTCGGCTTACGAGCATCCCCAGCCCCACGCCTGCTTCATCCAGGGCATCAACGACGACCTGGTCAACGAAGGCGGCATCATGGACCTGTGGGTGCGCGAGGCGCGCCTGTTCAAATACGGGTCCGGCACGGGCACCAATTTCTCCAGCCTCAGGGCCGCCGACGAGCCCCTGTCGGGGGGCGGCAAGTCCTCGGGCCTGATGAGCTTCCTGAAGATCGGCGACCGCGCCGCCGGCGCCATCAAATCGGGCGGCACCACGCGCCGCGCCGCCAAGATGGTGGTCGTCGACATCGACCACCCGGACATCGGGGCGTTCATCAACTGGAAGGTCCACGAGGAGCAGAAGGTGGCGTCCCTGGTCGCCGGCTCCAGGCTGGCGGACAAGCATTTGAACGCGGTGATGGGCGCCTGCCGCGACGGCGACGGCGACGGCGACGACCGCTTCGACGTCAAGGCCAACGGCGCGCTGCGCAAAGCCGTGGTGGCGGCGCGCCAGGCGATGATCCCGGAGAACTACGTCCAGCGGGTCATCCAGTTCGCCCAGCAGGGATACACCGAGATCGCCTTCCCGGTGTTCGACACCGACTGGGAGTCGGAATCCTACAGGACCGTGTCGGGCCAGAACGCCAACAACAGCGTCCGCGTGTCCAACGCCTTCCTGGAGAGGGTGCGGGACGACGGCGAATGGGAGCTCATCCGCCGCACCGACGGCGCGGTGGCCGAGCGCCTGCGCGCCCGCGACCTGTGGGAGGATATCGCCTACGCCGCCTGGGCGTGCGCCGATCCCGGCCTGCAGTACGACACCACCATCAACGAGTGGCATACGTGCCCCGCCAGCGGCCGCATCAACGCCTCCAACCCGTGCTCGGAGTACATGTTCCTGGACGACACGGCGTGCAACCTGGCCTCGCTCAACCTGATGGCCTTCCGCAACGACGACGGCGCGTTCGACGTCGGCGCCTTCGAGCATGCGGTCAGGCTGTGGACGGTGACCCTGGAGATTTCGGTGCTGATGGCCCAGTTCCCGTCCCGGCGCATCGCCGAGCTGTCTTATCGGTTCCGCACCCTGGGCCTGGGGTTCGCCAACATCGGTGGCTACCTGATGGCGTCGGGCATCGCCTACGATTCGGACAGCGGCCGCGCCGTCTGCGCCGCCGTCTCCGCCCTCATGACCGGCGTCGCCTATGCCACGTCGGCCGAAATGGCCGCCGAGATGGGCGCTTTTCCGAGTTTCGCGGAAAACCGCGAGGCCATGCTCCGGGTCATTCGCAACCACCGCCGCGCCGCCCACGGCGACCGCGACGGGTACGACGGCCTGTCCGTGCCGCCGGTGCCGCTGGACGCCGAGGCGTGTCCGCACGCGGACCTGGCGCAGGCGGCCCGCCGGGCCTGGGACAGGGCGCTGGAATTGGGCCAGGCCCACGGCTACCGCAACGCGCAGGTTTCCGTCGTCGCGCCCACCGGCACCATCGGGCTGGTGATGGACTGCGACACCACCGGCATCGAGCCCGACTTCGCCCTGGTCAAGTTCAAGAGGCTGGCCGGGGGCGGCTACTTCAAGATCATCAACCACATGGTGCCGGTGGCCCTGGCCAGCCTCGGCTATAGCGAGGAACAGATCGCCGGAATCGTCCGCTACGCGGTCGGCCACGGGTCGCTGAAGGGGGCGCCGGGCATCGACCACGCGGCGCTGAGGACGAGGAACTTCACCGACGAGGCCATCGAGGCCGTGGAAGGGGCGCTGGCCGACGCCTTCGACATCAAGTTCGTCTTCAACAAGTGGACCCTGGGCGAGGCGTTCTGCACCGAGACCCTGGACCTGGCGCCGGAAAGCCTGGACGACATGTCCTTCGACATGCTGCACGCGCTCGGCTTCACCGCCGACGAAATCCAGGCCG
>JACZWD010000079.1 GCA_022572335.1 Pseudomonadota bacterium | reverse complement strand
AGGGCATCAGATATTCCATCACGACTCGCTCGGCTCTACCATGGACGAGGCCCGCAAGCTAGCCGAACAGGGCGCGGCCGAAGGCACAGTCGTCATAGCCGAAGAGCAGACGGCGGGCAGAGGCAGGTTCAACCGGGCATGGGTCTCGCCGTATGGTCAGAACCTCTCGTTTTCGGTATTGCTGCGGCCTGTGCCTGCTCAGTTGCCATCCATGAACATGGCGGCAACCCTGTTCCGCATGACCGTCGACGAATGTCTGGCCGGCGTGACGCGCGAGGGCGCCCGCGCGCTTGGCGTCGCCGAGCGTTGCCTCGATTTGATGACGCGCTACGCCAAGCAGCGCGTCACCTTCGGCAAGCCCCTGGCCGAGCGCCAGGCGGTGCAGTGGATGATCGCGGACTCGTTCCTCGAGCTGCACGCGGCGCGGCTGATGGTCTACCACGCCGCCGCCAAGGCCGACGCCGGCGAGGATTTCCGCAACGAGGCCTACATGTGCAAATACACCGGCGACGAGATGGCGTTTCGCGTCGCCGACCGCTGCATGCAGATCCACGGCGGCATCGGCCTGACCACCGATCTGCCGATCGAGCGCATGTGGCGCCAGCAGCGGAGCTATAGGATCACCGAAGGCGCCAGCGAGGTGATGAAAATGGTCATCGCCCGCCACGTGCTGAATTTGTACGGCTAGAACGATCCAGGGCGCCCCCCTACCTATGGGGCCGGCGCCGGCGGAAGGGAGGAAGCATGAAACTTCAAGGAGCGGTCGCCATCGTCACCGGGTCGAGCTCGGTGACCGGCATCGGGGCGGAAACGGCGAAGGGGCTGGCGGCGCGCGGCGCAAAGGTGGTGGTGAATTACGCCACCAACGAGGCCGGTGCCGAGGAAACCGCCGAGGCCTGCAACGCCGCCGGCGGCGAAGCGCGCCGGATCACCGATCCGGATCCTGAGATTCCCGACGGCAGCCACCGTTGGCCATGGTTCCTCCCGGACGGCGAGCGCTTCCTGTTCACCGTTTGGACCAACGATCTGGACGCACAAGAGAAGTTCGGGGGCGTCTACCTCGGTTCCTTGTCGGGCGACCAGGAGCCGCGACGCCTCCTCTCCGATCCGTCGAGCGCGATCTATGCCTCCCCGAGCCACCTGCTAGTTATGCGAGGCGATAACCTGGTCGCGATCCCGTTCGACACCCGCGAAGGAAAGATCGAAGGCGAGGCCGCGGTGATCGCTTCCGGCGTGCTGCGCAACCGCGCGACCGGCCACGGTGCGTTCTCGGCTTCGAGCGATCATACGCTGGTCTACGCCGGCGGACAGGCGTTCCTGCCATCGACACTGACCTGGTACGACCGCGACGGCAATCGGACGGCCGCGCCGGGAGAGTCCGCCGCGTTCCTCAACTTCCGCCTCGCTCCCGACGCGTCGCGCGCCGCGGCCTCGATCCCCGGTCCGACCGGCGACGGCGAGGTCTGGATCATTGATCTGGCGCGCGGGGTGCGCGGGGCGCGCGGGGCGCGCGGGGCGCGCATGAAGGGGGCGGCCCAGTGAACTGGCTCAAGGATTTCGTGCGCCCGAAGCTGCGCGAGCTGGTCGGTGGCCCGAAGGAAATCCCCGAGGACCTCTGGGACAAGTGCCCCAAATGCTCGCAGATGATCTTCCACCGCGACCGGGAAAAGAACCTGGGCGTTTGCCAGCACTGCGGCCACCACATGCGCCTGGGCGCCAAAAGGCGCCTGGAGATGCTGTTCGACGACGGCGCCTACCAGACCATCGAGTCGGACAGCCCGGTCACCGATCCGCTCAAGTTCCGGGACCGCCGGAAATACGCCGAACGGCTCAAGGAGGCGCGGACCCGGACCGGCGCCGCGACGCCCTCACCGTCGCCCACGGAAGGATGGGCGGAATCGACGTCGTCGTCGCGGCCCTGGACTTCGCCTTCATGGGCGGCTCCATGGGCGTCGCCGTCGGCGAGGGGATGCTCGCCGCCGCCCGCCTGGCGGTGGCCCGGAACGCGCCGCTGATCGTGGTCACGTCATCGGGCGGCGCGCGCATGCAGGAAGGGATCCTCTCGCTCATGCAGATGGCCCGCACCACCATCGCCGTCGACGAGGTCAGGGAGGCCGGCCTGCCCTACATCGTGGTGCTGACCGATCCCACCACGGGCGGCGTGTCGGCCTCGTTCGCCATGCTCGGCGACATCGCCATCGCCGAATCGGGCGCGGTCATCGGCTTCGCCGGGGCCCGCGTCATCGAACAGACCATCCGCGAGACCCTGCCCGAAGGCTTCCAGAAGGCCGAATTCCTTTTGCAACACGGGATGGTGGACATGGTGGTCCGCCGCCATGAATTGCGCGATACCCTGATCCGCATCGTCGGCCTGCTCGGCAACCGGGTCCCCGCCGCCGGCGCGGCGCCCGGGCCCGCGGGCGGGGAATCCGTACCGGCGGAAACGGACGGCGCCGGCGGCCGCCGTCTCCGGCCCAGGCCAGCCAGGGGAGAGCAGCCCTGCCCAATGACGTTGCCGTAACCGAACAGCGCCCGGCCGGCCGGCCCGCGGCGCCGGTCGCCCGGCCGGGAAGCGCCGCCGTCCTCGAGCGCCTCACCCGGTTGCACCCCAAGCTCATCGACCTTTCGCTCGGCCGCATCGAGAGGCTTCTCGCCCGCCTCGGCAATCCCGAAAGGCGGCTGCCGCCGGTGGTGCACGTGGCCGGCACCAACGGCAAGGGCTCCGTGGTGGCTTTTCTCCGGGCCATCCTGGAGGCCGCCGGGTATTCCGTCCACGCCTATACCTCGCCGCACCTGGTGCGTTTCAACGAACGCGTCCGCCTCGCCGGCGGCGACATATCGGATGAGGCCCTGGCCGCCCTGCTGGAGGAATGCGAAAAGGTCAACGCCGGCGAGGTCATCACGTTCTTCGAGATCACCACGGCCGCCGCCCTGGTCGCCTTCGCCCGCGCGCCCGCCGACGTGCTTTTGCTGGAGACCGGCCTCGGCGGACGCCTGGACGCCACCAACGTGGTGCCACGGCCGGCGCTGACCGTGCTGACGCCGGTTTCGTTGGACCACCAGCACTTCCTCGGCGAAACCCTGGCCGAGATCGCCGGCGAGAAGGCGGGGATCGTCAAGCCCGGCGTGGTCTGCGTCTCGGCCGCCCAGGAGGACGCGGTGGCGGACGTGATCGCCGGGCGCGCGGCGGCCCTGGGGGCGCCCCTGGTCTCCGGGGGCCGGGACTGGTCCGTCCGCGGGGACGGCGGCGGCATGGTGTTCGAGGGCGGAGGGCGTACGCGAACCCTGCCGGCGCCGGCGCTCGTCGGCGCGCACCAGGTCGAAAACGCCGCCCTCGCCGTGGCCTGCGTCGATCACCTCCCGGGGTTCACGGTGCCCGACGCCGCCCTCGCCCAAGGCATGGCCACCGTCGAATGGCCGGGACGGCTGCAGCGCCTGATGCGCGGGCCGCTGGCGGAAACATTGCCGGCGGGCTGGGAGGTGTGGGTGGACGGCGGCCACAACGGCGCCGCGGCGGCGGCGCTGGCGGCCCACGCCCGGCACTGGCGGTCGCGGCCCCTGCACCTGATCTTCGGCATCCTGGGCAGCAAGGATCCGGTGGCCTTCCTCGAGCCCCTGGCGGCGGCGGCGGGATACCTGAGAACCGTGGCCATTCCCGGCACGGTCGGCAGTCTCGACGCCGGCGAGGCGGCGGCGGCGGGCCGCTCGCTCGGCATGGACGCGGAACCCGCGGACACCGTCGCCGAGGCGCTCGCCGCCATCGTCGCCCGGGAGACCCGTCCCGCCCGCGTGCTCATCTGCGGCTCGCTCTATCTGGTGGGTACGGTGCTAAGGGAAAATGGGTAAGAACCACAGGGCCGGCATGCACCATTGTCCTTCCCTGCAGCCGTAGTGCGGACGAAAAAGACCACGTGGCAGCACTGTGTCCCGTATCAGACCAAATCATCCAGGTCCACGTCCAGGGTGCGCGCAATGGCGCGTAGGACCCGCACCGAACCTGTTTTCTTGCCGCATTCTATCTCCGAAAGATAGGCCTTGCTCCTGCCGATCCTGGTCGCCAGATCCTGGAGCTTCAAACCACGGTGCTGGCGCCAGACGCGCACCGGCGCTTCTCCGGCAAGTAGGCGGTCGACCACCTGGGCGGGGACAAGTTCCTCATCGCGCGTGCGCGCAAAGGCGATGGTAGCCTCCAGGTCCTCCAAGCGCTCGACCAGCGCATCGTAATCGGCGCGGGGGAGGATTATCACCTCGTGCTCGCCGGCGTCTCCGACAAAACGGGTCGGCCCTTTGACGATCTTGCCCTTGGTTTTCCCGCGGGTGAAACGTATGGCGGACGCGCTGCGACTCTTTCCCTCGGCGCCGCCGGTCGGTCCCGTCGTACCGTCCCTGCGGGTGGTCTTGGGGCGTGCTGTCGCCGTGTTTTGCCTTGCGCCGGCGATCTTTCTCACCATCGGTATGCCCCTCCTCTTGGTTCAATCTCGAAAATCTCCATTACGCCCGCCTCGCGGTCGAGGATGAAAGAAACCCGCCAATTGCCCACCCGCAGCCGGTACCCCTCCGCCACATCGCGGAGTGAATACGCGTTGGAACGCGGCTCCGGGACGAAAATGTTTCTTCATAAAAAAAATGCGGCCCCGCGGAGGCGCGGAGCCCAGCATCTTTTGGCGGTGTAGTACACCGCCACGTCGCAGGGCCGTCAGGTCACAGGACCGATTCCACCCAGTCGAACAACTTGGCCTTGGGCAGGGCGCCGATCTTCGTCGCCGCCACCTGGCCGTCCTTGAACAGAATCAGGGTGGGGATTCCGCGCACGCCGTACTTGGACGGCGTCATGGGATTTTCATCGATGTTGAGCTTGGCCACGGTGACCTTATCGGCCATCTCGACGGCCAGGTCCTCGAGCGCCGGGGCCACCTGTTTGCACGGGCCGCACCACTCCGCCCAGAAATCGACGAGAACCGGACTGGACGACTTGAGCACATCGGCGTCAAAGGACTGGTCGGTGACCTGCTTTGGCATTTTGTCAATCCCATCAGTAGTTTATAAGGCTGTACGGGGTTTGCCGCGCACACTGTTCCCCCCGGCGCGTCTGCAGTGAATCTAGGAAGCCGCCACCGCCCCGTCAAGGCGCGTACCCGTCCAACAGCCCGTCCGCGAGGGGCATCAGACGGGGGCCGTCGGTCCACAGCAGGAAACAGCGCACCGGGCGGCCCGCATAGATGCGCCGCAGAACCTCGCGGTAGGCGGCCATTTGGCGGAGGTAGACGGCGGGCACCCGGTCCGCGCTTTCGGGCGGCGCCCGGTGGGTCTTGTAATCGATCACCGAGACCGCTTCGGCGGTGATCAGCAGCCGGTCCACCTGCCCCGAGATCACATGTCCCGAGACCTCGCCGATCAACGGCACCTCCGCCCGGCTGCCCGGTCCGAACAGGGATTGGCAGTCGGGATGGGTGAGGACGGCGAGGGTCTCGGCGGCGATCTCGGCCTGCGCCGGGCGCGAAAGCTTGTGGACGGGCCGGGCGAGATAGGCGCCCGCGGCGGCGGCGCGCACGCCGGGCGCCAGCTCGGGGAGGGTCTGGAGCAGCCGGTGGATCAGGCGTCCACGCTTGAACCGCGCCCCGTCGTCGGCGCCGAACGGCGAGCGCACGGGCGGTTCCTCGTCGGCCGGGCGCGACGGCGCCAGGGGCCTGGGCGGCCGTGACTCCCTGGGCGGCGGCCGGCGCGCCCAGGAGGGCAGGGTGTCCAGGCTTTCGGTTTCGATCCGCTCGGCGTCCGCCGGCTTGGGTTCCGTGACCTGCGGACAGGTCAGGCGCAGCACCCGGGAGTCCCCGATCTCCGGGGCGCCGGCCAGGAAGGGGTCGTCCGCCTCTTCGACGCCGGCGTCCTCGAGGCCGGCGCGGACGAGGTCGTACCAGCACCCTTCCGGCGGCGCGTTCCTGCCCCGCCAGCCGCACACGTACAGCCGGTCCTCGGCGCGGGTCATGGCGACGTACAGCAGACGGCGGTATTCCGCGTCCCGGCTTTGCTTGAGGCGCGCCCTTTCCTTTTCCGCGACCTCATCATACCAGGCGCGCGCCGGCGGCCACAAAAGCAGGTCCCCGCCGCCGGCCGGATCGGCGGGCCACAGCAGCGGAGGCGTCCGGGTCGGCACACGCAAGGTGTCCGGCAGGAAGACGATGGGCGCCTCCAGGCCCTTGGCGCCGTGCACGGTCATGATGCGCACCGCATCGCGCTGTGCGTGCTCCAGGTCGCGCTTGACCTCGATGGCGCCCGCCTCCAGCCAGTGCAGGAAGCTTTCCAGGGACGCCGTGTGGGAGCGCTCGAAGGCGAGCGCCAGGTCGAGAAACTCGGCGATGGGGTCCTCGGCGTCCCGGCCCAGCCGGCCGATCAACTTCTCGCGCCCCCGGCCGGCGCCGAGGACGTGGGTGTAGAGCTCGAACGGCGGCGTGTAGTCGGTGCGCGCCAGCAGCGCCGAAAGGTCCCGCCATGCCCCGGCGCAGGCCGCGTCTGCGTCCGCTTTCAGTCTCAACGCCGCCCACAGGCTGCCCCTGCGGCCGTGGGCGAGGCGGAACAACTGGTCCTCGTCGAGGCCGATCAACGGCCCCTTGAGCACGGTGGCGAGCGTCAGGTCGTCTTCCGGCAGCAGCAGGAAGCGTCCCAGGGCGACCAGGTCCATGACCGCCATCTGCTCGGTCAAGACCATTCTATCGACGCCGGCGACCTCCACGTTCAACCGTTTCAACGCCCGCACCAGATCCTCGACGAATCCGGTGCGCCGGCGCACCAGCACCATCACGTCGCCGGGCCGGATCGGCCGGCCCCTGGACTCCAACACCTCCTTTCCGTCGACCATGCGGTGGATGCGCGCCGCGATCAGGTCGGCCAGGCGGGTCGGCGGGGAATCGCCGGCGATGCGTTCCACCGGCGGCTTCCACGGCACCGGGGGGTCCGTTTCCCGGGGTTCGACCGGCGGCCACACCTCGACCAGCCCGCCGTCGCCGTGGCGCCACGCCTCATGGGTGATGGGGCGGCCGTCCAGGGCGACGCCGTCGGCGGCGGCGTCCCTGGCGAAAACGGCGTCGACGGCGCCGAGCACCGCGCGCGTCGAGCGGAACGAGATGGTGAGGTCCTCTTCGTGCCAGGTTAGCCCGGCCGCCGGCACGCGCCCGGCGAACAGGTCCCGCATGGCCTGGAAGGCGGCGGGGTCGGCGCGCTGGAAGCTGTAGATGGACTGCTTGACGTCGCCGACGGCGTACACCGTGCGTGGCGTCTCGCGCGCCCCGGCGCCGGCGAAGAACTCATTGGCCAGGGCCTTCACCACATCCCACTGTTCGGGGTTGGTGTCCTGGGCCTCGTCGATGAGGATGTGGTCGATGCCGCCGTCCAGCTTGAACAACACCCACGGCGCCACCCCTTCGCGGTGGAGCAGGTCGCGGGCGGTGAGGATCAGGTCGTCGTAATCGAGCACCGCCCGCCTCTCCTTCTGCCGCCGATAGGCGCCCAGCAGGGCGTCGCCCAGGCGCAGGAGCCCGGCCGTGGCCTGGGCCGTCACCGCCGCGCGGCGCTCCATGACCGCCCTGAGGAGGCGGCCGGCCTCGCTTTCCAGGATCTCGGTGGCGCCCGCCGTCGAGGCCGCCGCGTCCTTGGTGATCAGGCGCGCGCGGACCTTGGTTTGCCTGTCCGCCAGAAGGGCGTCGGCGTAGGCGTCGAAGCCGGCCGCCCGGTCATCGGGGCCGGCGGCCAGCCACGTGGCCAGGACCCGGGCGCGCTTTTTGTCGGTGGCGGTGCCCTCGTTCAGGGCCGATACGGCGAGGCGCAGGCCGAGGGCGTCGAAGGCGTCGTCCTCGCACGCCGCGGCGACCACGGACCGCGGCGTGGCGCCTTCGGCCAGGCCGAGGAGCCGGCGGGTGGCGGCGAGGACTGCCTCGACCGAGCCGTAGCGGTCGATCAGCCGGCCGAGGCGGCCGCGCGCCCCGGCCAGCTCTCCCATGAGCTCGGAGAAGGCGGTCTCGTGAATGTGGGCGGTGACGTCGGCCAGGGCCGAGGCCAGGGGTCCGTCCCCGTCCGCGTGGGCCCGGGCCAGGACCTCTTCCCTGGCCGCCGCCAGCATTTCCTCGGCGTCCCGTTCCTCGAGGACGGTGAAGTGGGGCGCGATTCCGGCCTCCAGCGGGAAGCGCCCGAGCAGGGACTGGCAGAAGGCGTGGATGGTCTGGATGTTCATGCCGCCGGGCGTGTCCAGCACCTGGGCGAACAGGTGGCGCGCCCGGCGGCGGATGTCGTCGTCGGGTTGGCGCCCCAGATGGCGGACGAGGATTTTCTCGAGCGCCTCGTCGTCCGCCGTCGCCCACGCGCCCAGCTCCTCGGCGACCCGGTTCGACATCTCGGCGGCGGCCGCCCTGGTGAAGGTCAGGCACAGGATGTGCTGGGGCCGGGTGCCGGTGAGCATCAGGCTCAGCACCCGGTCGGTCAGCACCTTGGTCTTGCCGGTCCCGGCCGACGCCGCCACCCAGACGGAGGCCTCCGGGTCGGCGGCCCGGCGCTGGGCGGCCTCGGCGTCGGAGAGGACGACGGCGTCCGCCGTCACCGCCCGTCCTCCTCGCCCGAGGTCGACCATTCCTTGATCCGGGCCAGGTGCTCGTAATCGCTGAAGCGGGGCGCGGCGTCGGGGCGGGGCCGGGCCTCATAGGGCGTGTCTTCGCGGTCGAAGGCGGCGATCAGGGCGCCGAGCCCGTCCAGCGCCTCGGCGATCAGGGTCGGCACGTCCTTGCCGTCCTTGCCGGTCCCCGCCGCGGACACCCGCTCGCCGGCCGGCTCGCCGCCGCGCAGGCGCCAGTAATCGAGCGCCGAGACCGTCGCCCCGGGCACGCCGGCGAACCCGCCGGCCTGGGCGATGGTGGCCTCCAGGGGCAGTTGCGGGGCGAAGCCGGCGGCGACCTCGCGCCTGGACGGCGGCGCGCCGGTCTTGTAGTCGATGATCGCCAGGGTGCCGTCGGCGAGGGTATCGATGCGGTCGGCCTTGGCGGTCAGCACAAAGGGACCCGCCGGGCCGTCGACCGTCAGGCGGCCGTCCGCTTCGCTGGCGCTCGCCTTGAGGTCGGCGCGCCGGGCGCGCTCCACGCCGACGAACCATGCGGCGATGCGTTCGAACCGGGGCCACCAGAAGGCCCAGACGCCGGGGCGGTCGCGGTACGGCGCGAAGGCGCGGCGGCCGATCTCCAGCAGGCGCCCGGCCGCGTCCCCGGGCAGCGGGCCGGGGTTCTCCTTGAGGAACGCATCCAGCGCATGGTGGATGATGCTGCCGTAGTCGGCGGCGCCGGGGTCGGCGTCGATGGGCTCCAGGGCCCTCAGGCGAAGGACGTGGCGGGCATAGATGGCGTAGGGGTCGCGCATCCAGGTCTCCACCTGGGTCACCGACAGTTCGCGCGGGCGCGCCCCGAGAGGCGGCCTCGGCGCCGGTGGCAAGCACGGCCGGATGTCCCTGGGCGCGTCGAGCAATCCCTGCCAGCGCAGCCACGGGGTATCGCCCCGCATCTCCGTCTCCGGGCCGGTGCCGCGGAGCAGGTTCCCCAGCCTGAGCAGCCAGCGCGAGGGCACCGTCGGCGTGCCCTCGACCCTTTCGGCGCGGGTCAGCACCACCGAGGGCGCCGAGAAGGCCTGGGCGAAATCGTGGGCGGCGAGTCCGACGCGCCGCTCCGGCAGGGGCAGGCCGAACTGGGCCAGCATGGGGCGGCTCATCCACGGGTTGGCGTGGGCCTCGGGCGGCCAGGTGTCCTCGTTCAGGCCGCCCAGGATGAGGACGTCGGCGTGCTGCAGGCGCGCCTCCAGCAGGCCCCAGATGTGAAGCCGGGGATGCAGGCCGAAGCGGGGCCGCACCACCGGTCGCGCCATCAGGGTCTCGAGCAGCGCCGCATACCCGGCTCCGGGCAGGGGTTTCAGGGCCCCGGCAGCCGCGTCCAGTTCGTGGACGAAGCCGGCCGCCGCCTCGCCCGCCTGGCCCGCCCACAGCCGGTCCGCCCCGGTCTCGGCATCGGTGGCGGCCAGGGCCTCGGCCATGTCCACGTGGGCCCTCAGGAGCTGGCGCAACGGCACCTTTTTCCGCCTCACCAACCTGGCGAACGGCCGCGTCGCCGTGTCCAGCGCGCTCAGCAGGCGGCGCAGGGCCTTCTCGCGCCTGGGCAGCGCGGCGCGCAGGCCCTTGACGCCGGGCCCCGGGCGGGCGCCGCGCAGGATGGTGACTTCCAGGTTCCGCACCTGGCCGCGGAAGGCCGCCGGCGCCTGCCCGCCGGCGGCCAGGGGGTGCTTGAGGGCGGCCAGCAGGGGTACCGGCGCGAAGGCCTCGGCCGCCATGCGGGCGGTCAGCCTGAGGAAGGCGCCCGGCGCCGTCTGGGCCAGGGGCCGGCCCGCCGAATCGTCCACCTCGATGCCCCAGCGTCCGAGCTCCGACGCCACCCGGCGGGCCAGCGCCCGGGCCGGGGTGACCAGGGCGGCGGTGCGCCCTTCGTCCGCGTGCTCCAGGGTTTCGCGCATGATGAGGGCGATGACGCCGGCTTCCTCGTGCGGGGTG
>JACZWD010000262.1 GCA_022572335.1 Pseudomonadota bacterium | reverse complement strand
GGACGGGCAAAAAGGGCCGTTTGTCGGTGGTCGAGGTGCTGTCCCTGGACGCCAAGCGGCGGCTCGTGCTGTTCAGGCGCGACGCCAAGGAGCACTTGGTCCTGCTCGGCGCCGCCGGGGACGTGGTCATCGAAAGCGGCATCCCGGCCGACGATTTCGCCGCCGTCCCGAAGGACTCTGCCGGCGACGAGCCCGTCCGCCGCGAGGACCCCGCGTGACCCGCGGCCGGGCCCGCCTGCCCGCGTTTCTTGCCCTGGCCGGGATCGTCGGCCTGGTGGCGGGGTCCGATCCGGCGGCGGCGCAAAGCCTGACCCTGGACATGGGCGAGGGCGGCGGAACCGCCACCGCCCGCATCGTCCAGCTCGTCGCCCTGATCACGGTGCTGAGCCTGGCGCCGTCCCTCCTGATCATGGTGACCTCGTTCACCCGCATCGTGGTCGTCCTTTCGTTCGTGCGCACGGCGCTGGGGACCCAGCAGACGCCGCCCAACCAGGTGCTGGTCAGCCTGGCGCTGTTCCTCACCGCCTTTATCATGATGCCCACCTTCGAGGAGGCCTACGATCAGGGCATCAAGCCCTTGATCGAGGGCGAGATCGAGGAGTTCGAGGCCTTCGAGCGCACCATGGTCCCCTTTCACCGGTTCATGACCAGGCAGGTGCGCGAGCAGGACGTGGCCCTGTTCGTCGACATGGCCGGCATTCCCGACGAGGAGGTCCGCGCCGAGGTGCCCATGCGGGTGCTGATCCCGGCCTTCATGATCAGCGAATTGCGCCGGGCCTTCGAGATCGGGTTCCTCATCTTCGTCCCCTTCCTGATCATCGACATGGTGGTGGCGTCGGTGCTCATGGCGCTGGGCATGATGATGCTGCCCCCCATCATCATCGCGCTGCCGTTCAAGATCATCTTCTTCGTCCTCGTCGACGGCTGGTTCATGGTCGCCGGCAGCCTGTTGCGAAGCTTCGGCGGATAAAACGGGATCCGGCCCTTAAGGGCCGGGTCTGGTATGTCCGTCCCCGGCCATCAGGGCGGTGATAAAGGGCGGCAGGGCGAAGGCGCCCAGGTGCACCGGGGGCGCGTAATACCGGGTTTCGATTCCGGCCTTCGCCACCCTCCTGGCGATGACGGCCTCCGAGAGCGTCCTCAGGCTCGCGTCGTCGGTGGCCCAGCCGAGGGTCATCAGCCCGCCGATGTAGGTGGGCACCGCGGTCACATAGAAGGTGGCGTCGGCGAACAGGGGGGCGAGCCGCCGGTAGGTCTCGACCACCTCGTCGGGCTGGAAGAACGGGACGCCGTTTTGCGTCACCAGCACCCCGCCGGGGGCGAGGCGGGCCTTGCAGTTGCCGTAGAACTCGGCCGTGAAGAGGGCCGCGCCGGAGCCTATGGGGTCGGTGGAGTCGACGATAACGACGTCGAAGGTGTCGCCGCTTTCGGCGACGAACGCGACGCCGTCGGCGATCACCACATGGACGCGCCCGTCCTCGAAGGCGCCGCCGCTGAGGTGCGGCATGTGTTCGCGGCAGATGTCGATGACCGCGCGGTCGATTTCGACAAGGGTCGCCTTGTCGATATCGTGGCGCAGCACCTCGCGCAACACACCGCCATCGCCGCCGCCGACGATCAGCACCGTCTTCACGTTCCCGTGGGCGAAGAGCGGAACGTGGGCGAGCATTTCGTGATAGGCGAACTCGTCCCTTTCCGTGGTCTGGATGATCCCGTCAAGGGCAAGGACCCGGCCGAAGGCCGGGTTGTCGAAGATGATCAGGTCCTGGAATTCGGTCTTCTTCTGGTAGACGACGCGGGTGATCTCGAAACGCTGGGTGTATCCGTGATTGAGCCACGCGTGATGCAGCCGCTCGTCGAACCACCTCACCGAAACAGGCCCCGCTTGTGTTCGGAAATCTGCATGGAGGTGGGCGCCAGGGCGCGGCGCAGCACGGGCACCGCCTTGTAGGGATCGCAGGCGCCGCACATGAAGATGTCGATGGCGGCGAAATCGCGCTCGGGCCAGGTGTGGATGCTGATGTGGGATTCCGCCAGCACCGCCACTCCGGATACGCCGCCGGTGGAGGAAAACTGGTGGAGGTGAACATGCAGGACCGTCGCGCCCGCCGTTTCCGCGGCGGTGCGGATCGCGTCCTCGATCACGTCGACGTCGTCGAGATGGCGGGCGCCCCAGAACTCCGCGAGCACATGGATGGCGGCGAAACGCAGACCGTCCTTCTCGACCGTGTAGTCCTGCCGGCCGTCGGCCACCGGGTGAAGGTGAGCCGCCTCCCGGGCCCTGTCGTGGCGGGAGTCCCCCGGCGTCTGCTCCAGGTTCCTGCCCGGTCCGGCGGCAAGGTTTTCAGCCATCGCCCCTCCCCGATCAGCGGATGACCGCAAAGAAAAAACGCGCCGCGTTAATAGGGCTTTTCTCCCGGTCAATGCAAGGGAAATTCTGGCACTGTCTCAGTTTGAAATTTGATGCGCTGAAAGCGCAAAGCGGACTCGAATGTCGGCTTTGCGGATGAGAGCGGTTATCGTTCCGGTTCAGTGATTGAGTCCGGGTATAGCCATTAGCGGTCTTCGTGCGACTCCCACGCAGGTGCGCGACCAAACCGTGCCAGGACTAACGTAGGAACTGG
>JACZWD010000078.1 GCA_022572335.1 Pseudomonadota bacterium | reverse complement strand
TACCGCCTGCCCGCCGCCGCTGGTGGCCACTTTCGGGGCAACCGCATTACGTACCAGGCCGCCGGTCAGGGAAGAAATTTTGAGGCGGCCGAGCCCGATGGTGCGGGATATGACGAAACTCGCCCCGGCCCCCGCGGGTGCGCCGGCCACTCCGGCGACCACACCGTTGCCGGCGGCGCCTGGCGCCGCGGGCTGGCCGCCCACGTCCACCGTCTGTGCTGCCGCGCCGACCGCGCCCGCCATGATGGCCGTAGCCAAGGAAAGCGCGAGGCCGCGGCGGATTTGCGGCTTCTGTATCCGCGGGACCCTAAACAACATTGAATCGAAGTCTCCACTAACGCTTCCCCCATGCTAATGAAATACGAGTTGACCATAGTAAATTTATTGTAAATAGTCAATTAAATTAAATAACAATCGTTTTAAACTTTGACAGAAATCAGTAATGATTTTATGATTAAATTTTATCATTAATTCTATCTATTGTTTTTATTATAGTTAATATTTTAATTATTTCATTGAGTGGCTAAACCGGGAGCTTGCCGAGGCGCTGACCATCAACGTTTGGGACGACGAGAAAACCTTTCACAACCTCAATTGAGAAATGCCTGAGCGCGGCCTTGACGAAAAGATTTACGAAAGGGATATCAACCCTGTGTGCCACGGTGGCCGACACCATGGACCTGCACGGCGATCGGGACATGCGGCGGATCGAGCACACATTCCTGCGCTGAATGCGGCCGCCGCCACCCAGCTGCCGCTATCGTCCCTGTGCACGCCTGATTCGCCGCCGCACCCAGGCGGCAAAGACCGGCAGGGCGAAGCCAGTCGCTAACGCCAGCGCCGGCAACGTCGTCATCTGATAGCGCGGAATGTTGAGGCTGATCAGCGGATAGAAGGTGAGCGAGAACAACCCCGGCAGCACCAGCGCCAGGACCTCCCAGCGTCGCCGCCGCAGCGCCCACAGGCAGAGCCAGACCAGCGCCGGGAAGCTGAAGACGATGAACTCGTCGATCCAGATGCCGCGGTACAACACCGGGAGCGTCGTCGCCGCATAGACCGGCAGGTTGTCCAGGATCTCGGAAACCAGCCGCCGGTCGATGATCTCCTGCGCCGCCCGGCGCGACAAACCCTCGACCCGCATCAGTGCTTCGACCCGCCTGGGGTAGCCGAGCTGCCCTCGGAGATAGAACCCGTCGGGGGCATAGAGCTCGAACGGCTCCCAGACCTCCTTCGCGAACAGGCGTTTGGCCCAACTGTCGCCGGCGCCGCGCGTCCAATAGACGAATGCGCCGCCGTACTGCGCCGGGCTCATGTGGTTCAGCACTTCCCGCGTGGACAGGGCAATCCCGGCCCGCGTCTGCGTCACCGCGAACATGCCGGCCACCACCTGATTGCGCAGCATCCAGCCGCCGACACCGACCGCATAGACGGCGACGACAACGACCAGAGCCGAGAGGACTCGGCGCCGTGCCTCACTCGCGATGGCGGCGGCTACCAGCGCCAGCCCCGCCAGGGCCAGGGCCCCGTACAGAAAGATCGCCTTGGTCAGGGTTAAGGCGGCGAAGGTCACTGCCGGCGCTACCCACGCCACCTCCCGCCGACGCCACGCCCATGCCGTCAGCAGCGCCGTCAACGCCATCAGAAAGACGGCCAAATAGTCGGAAATCAGGTAGAACAGACCGTCCTGAAACTCGTGATTGAGCCAGAGATGCCCGGCCGCAATCCAAGCGGCCCAGAGGTTCCCGCTCAACAGCCGCATCGCCAGAAACATCAACAGGCCCGAGACCGCAACCAGCGCAGCGTTGGCCCACTGCGGCACCCGATAACGCACCCGGCAGACGTCGTTATCGCGAAAGCAGGCCGGCGTAAAGCCACCGAAGGTCGGATCGATCCGCATCAGGGCGGCAAGGAAGACGGCATAGCCCGGCTCGCGGCCGATCTGCGGCGAAGGCGGGCCGAACTCGCCGGACTCGGAAAAGGTTCCGTGATTGGCCAGATGAAAGGCCGCCTTCAGATAGGCCGTGGCGTCGGCATAGTCGGGATCGACGGGCCGTTCGGCCAATAGACCGATCAGGATCGCGGCCGCGAAGGTCGCCGCCAGGGCCCAGGCACGTGGACGCGCCGCCAAGTTTGCCCCGAACCGCGCCATCGGTCCGGCAAGCCACTGCCGCCATCCCGGGCGTATCGCCGGCCGCCCGTTAACCATGGTGGCTGTGCGCCTCCTTAGCGAACACGACATAGCGGTTCAGAAGATAATTCACCGTCAGGCCCGTGGCCGAATCGACCGCAAGCGCGACACAGGGCGCGGCCATTGGCGCCACCGGCAGCAACAAGGAATACGTCAGATAGTTCACCCCGGCACCGAAATCTCAATTGAGAAAGTGTAGCGGCTGACCATTTCCCGTTTGGCACGCATCCAGCTTTTCCATTCCCGGTGGCTGCGCAACGATAGCACAGGCCGGCCAACGCCGTCTTCGAGCGTCGGGGCGGCCACGTGGTCAACGCCCCCTGCGTCACCGGCCTGAAAACCTATCCCGACAACTATTTCTCCGCTGCCGCCCTGCGCTCCTATCGCTCGCGCCGCCCGGAGACTGTGAAGCTGGCTCTGAAGCCGCTGTCCTTCCACGCGAAATAGGTGACGAAAATGTGCAGTTGGAGCAGAAGCGTAAGCACCCATTCGAAGGCGTCGTCAATCCTGTTGTGCCCGTCGTAGAATGCCCAGAGGGAGAGGCTTGTAAGCCCCAGAACAGCAACCGCTACACAGATTCATGCCAGGAGACGGCAAATTCGCACCGGGATGGCAGAGGGTTGTGATTGCACCAGAGCCGCGAGCTGCCCCGTCATAAGGACCTGCGCCACGAAGGTGAAAATGTAGAAAATGGTCACGCCGATGCGGCGTTGGACGCGGAATTCCTGGCCAACCGAGCCCAGCACCGTCGCGTAGATGATCAGGCCGATACTGGCCGCCAAACCCAGGTACAACATGACGCGGTTCCAATTCGTCATGTGGCTTCCAAGTGTCCGGAGCCATTCGCAACTGAGTCTCCAGTACACCATCATGAAAACGGCAGTCGGAATAATAGAAGCCCGGAAAATATAGCTTTCGGGACTCTCTCGGCCCACGGCACTGATGGATGTGCAGCTGTCAATGTAGGGAAAGCACCACGGCACGTGACCGAACTGTGCAGCCAGCAAACAAATAGGAGACATGAACACCGATGGCCGGGAGTAGGGCCGTGATCAGAGGGACGAAACTGAATTTCATGCGAGCTGACCGGTTACGCCGGACCGACATTGGGCCGCCGATCATGCACCCTTATGCGGAAAGCTTCCTCTGAACGTGCTCTTCGGCCATAGACCGTTTCCTCCCAAATGCGCGTGGCGAGCAAAATTCTATGTGCGGTTGGATAGGAAGTCCATCGAGACCAAATGTCTCTTGTGGGTCCAGGCTGTTCTCTAACTCGGGGATGAATGTTAAGCTCTCCGTGATGCACCTGCCGGGTTCACTGTGTGAAAACTATTTTGGCTGGCGGTCGTGTTCGATAGTTGGTGGAAATTTGTTTTCGGCGTAGCTGTGCCTTCTTTAATCCGCAGGTGGCTGTCAATTTTTGAGCGTCTGTTATCGGCGGATCCGTGCGTCTTGATGGTCCATGCTTCTTTACGTGCTCTGGTTTTCCGATTGTGTCTGTCGGAGGCACAGGATGGGTTGAGAGGGGCAAGGCGGCGACAATCTACCAATCGTGTTCATCGGCTGTGACCGATGACATCAAGGCACAGGACATGCTCGCCTTCTCCCGCGCACCCATCAGGGCACGACCCGCCGAGGCGGAAGCTCAAAGATTGACAGCCTGTCCCTCCTATTTATTCTGTCCGCCGCAGAAATCCTTGGATCCACGACCAATGTCAGTCGGCACGGGCTATGTGTACGCCCGCTCTTGCAAGAGGCATCGGTCGTTAGCGCGGATGGAAAAAATAGGAGGGACAAGATTCCTGGTTTCCCTCATCCACGATTAGATTTCCCTGTTCCGGTCAAAAAATTCCCTGTTACTTAGAAATTATTCCCTGTTACGAATTTTAGGGAATTTGTCACCAACCCATTGAATTCACGTCTGAAAATTGGTTCCAGAAGGCCGGAATCGGCCGAAAAATGGAAAAATTCCCTGTATTTTCCCTGTTTAACAGGGAATTCTGCCGGAGACAGGTTCTCTCGAGACTGCTTCCACCTCCAGCCTACGCTAAAGCTTCGGCTGGCTTACGCCGTAGGTGTAAGTCAGCAATTAAAAGAGTGAAGGCTGCCCTCCGACCTTCAGCGGGCAGAAGCCGACTTTCGGTCGGCGAAGGCCGAAGCCTTGGCGAAGGAGGGCTGGTTGAGGAAGCACAACATGTTTTACGTCTATCTCATCCAGAGTGAGGCGTTTCCTGAGCAACGATATATTGGTTTCACCGGGGATCTGAAAAAGCGCATCAAAGCGCACGACGTCGGCGGTTCCGTGCATACGTCCAAATACAAACCTTGGAATTTGATCTGCTATCATGCCTTCTCTGACAAACGGAGAGCGCAGGAATTTGAATATTACCTCAAATCCGGCTCAGGCAAGGCGTTCGCGAAAAGACGCTTTTGGTAGTTTGAACTCAGAGATCGGTTCGCTCCGCCCCCCCTCCTCCACCCTACGCCTCCTGCCTGCGCGAAGCCGGAGCATCGCTTCGGCGAAGGCAGGTCGCCGGACGGACCCCTTGGTATTAATTGATGGCGCGCGGAGGACGGTGGACGGACCCCTGTTCTAGTCCAAGCGGCCTTGCCGCGCCGGACGGGGCCGCCGCCGCCGCCGCCGCCGCTGGAGCGGAAGAACCCGGTTCGGCGGCAAGACCGGCCCTACAGGTCTCCCTCATGCGGTTGACGCGATCGCGCTCCCGTTAACTGAAGAACACTCCAATGACGATCAGGGTGGCGAAGGCGCTGACGAGCCAGACCACAACGGGGACTTTCTTCAATCTTTCCATGAAAACCTCTTGTTACAACCGTGGTCGGCGGTCACCCGGCGCTGACGCTTGCCACCACTTCTAAGAACCGACGTGCATGTACGCCGTAATCACACTCAAACCCCCGCCAGCCTGTCGAGGGCTGACGAGGGTTCCCGGTGGTCATATACGGTGTGGCCGGTGCCGGTCAAGCGCGGATTTCGATCCGCGTGCCGTCATCGGGAGCGAGGATCACGTGCCATCCGCGTCCTTGGTGGCCGCCGCGCCCTGCGGTACACCCCGCGGTTTCGCCGCCTCCCTAGCGCCCTGCGCCGCCTGACGCGGCCACCAATGGCCTCGGGATCGCCAGGGGTGGACGGCCGTTTGCACGGACCGCCGACCGCCTCGGGGCCGTCCCCCTGGGATTACCGGTTGCCCGGCGGGGAGGGAGTCGGATAAAAGATTCGATGGCGGAATGAAACAGGCGCGACATGGCCATTGATTTGCAAGAAAGGCAGGCCCTGGACCTGTGGCGGCGCGCCGTCGTCACCACGGTCGCCGGCGATGGGCCGGACCTGTCCGGGCGCCAGATGGCCGTGCTGCTGACCGTGTATCTGACGGCGCCGCCGCACACCGTCAGGGGATTGGCCCAGGTCCTGAAGGTCGCCAAGCCCGCCATCACCCGGGCCCTGGACCGCCTGGGCGCGCGCGACCTGGTGCGCCGCAGGACCGACGAGGCGGACCGGCGCAGCGTCCTCGTCCAGTGCACGGTGCGGGGGTCTGTCTTCCTGCGCGAGTTCGGCGAAACCATCACCGCCGCGGCGCGCGCCGTGGACCGGGGCTGACGGGAACGCCGGCCCGTCCCGGCGCCGGCCGTCCGGCGGGGTACGTCCCGCCTGCTTCGCAAAGCGCCGTCCGGGTCAAAACAGGAAGCCGAAACCGATGCCGAGCACCCAGGGGTCCGAATCCTCCTCACGCCCGGCGACGCCCCTGCCCGGCCCCGTGGTGCCGCCGACGGGCCGGTCGCGTATGCGGCCCGTCGGAGGGCGTCGAAAAGTTTTGACGATGCACCGCATCGCCTGCAACTTTCCTCCTACCCGACGAGCCGCCTACGCGATCTCTATGAGTCATGATCAGCGACCCTTGGTATAAGCCCGGCGCAGGTTCCGCCTGCCGGGACGGCGAAAGCGGCGCAGATAGTCGGGCAGGATCGCCTCCGCCGCGGCGGGCTCGATCCCCAGGTCCTCAAACGTGCGCGCCTCGCCGCCCACCACGTTGTCCCGCTCGAGGAGGCGCACCTGGTCCCGGGTGAGAAGCGGCTGGGGCAATTTCTCAAGGAACCATGCTTCCAGGCGCGCAATGGCGAAGGGCACCGGCAGCAAAATACGCTTGCGTCCGATCTCGGCCAGCATCAGCTCCATGAGTTCCTTGAAGCTGTAGACCGTCGGCCCGCCCAGTTCGAAAACCTGCCCGCGGGTTTGGGGATCGGCGAGGATTTTCATGATTCCCTCGGCCACGTCGCCGACGTAGACCGGCTGGAACTTCGTGCCCCCGTCGCCGAACAGGTCCACCGTGAGCGGGGCGCCGCCGGAGAACAAGGTCACCTTCGGCGGAAACGGACAGCCGAATACGGGCAGCGCCGGGGACAGCCGCGCCAGCCCGGCGAACAGGTTGAAGAACTTGTCCTCGGGGCCGAACACCACGCTGGGGCGCACGATGGTGGCCGCGGGGAAGGCCTCCAGGACCGCGGCTTCGCCCGCCGCCTTGGTCCGGGCGTAGGCCGACGGGGAGTCGCCCGCGGCGCCGATGGCCGAGACGTGGACCAGGCGCCCGACGCCGGCCGCAGCCGCGGCGCGCGCCACGTTGGCGGCGCCTTCGGCGTGGACGCGCTCAAACGTGCGCCGTCCCCGTTCCCACAGGATACCGACCAGGTTGACCGCGGCATCGGCCCCCGCGGCGGCGGCGGCGGCCAGCGACGGGTCGGTGATGTCGACGGCCACGGGCACGATCTGCCCGACGTCGCCCGAGGTTTTGAGGAACTGGGCGGCCTCGGTGTCGCGCACGGCGACGCGCACGATGGCGCCATCGGCCGCCAGGCGCCGGACCAGATGCCGTCCGAGAAACCCCGAACCACCGTACACGGTAACCACGCGACGATTCATGTTCCGCTCCTCGCCGTCCCGGCGCGGACCCGCCATGCCACGCCAAGCCGCAACACCGATTACAATGTCCCCGGGAAGGGCGTCAACCGCGGTGCGTGAAAGCCGGTTGACATCGGATCATCGGGGCGCTAACGACAGGTCCGCCCGGCACACCGTGGCGGACCCTTTTTCCTTTGTGCCCAGGTGGCGGAATTGGTAGACGCGCAGGTTTCAGGTACCTGTGGCCGCAAGGTCGTGGAAGTTCGAGTCTTCTCCTGGGCACCAATTCCCCATTCCGGGGTGCATCGCGAAGGCCGTTGCCGGTGAAAGTCAAGGGCGCAACCGTCGAACTGCACAGGGAAGACCTGCCGCCGGGTCTGGATTTCGGCGACAGCGTCGCCGTCGACACCGAAGCCATGGGGCTCCATACCGCGCGCGACAGGCTGTGTCTGGCGCAATTGTCGTCCGGCGACGGCACCTGCCACATGGTGCAATTCTCCGGCCGCGGATACGACGCCCCCAACCTTAAGGCGCTTCTCGGCGATCCGTCCATCACCAAACTGTTCCATTTCGCCCGCTTCGACCTCGGAATCCTCCGCCGCTACCTGGATGTGACCTGCGCCCCGGTCTATTGCACCAAGATCGCTTCCCGGCTGGGCCGCACCTACACCGACCGCCACGGGCTCAAGGATTTGTGCCGGGACCTGCTGGGGGTGGACCTGTCCAAGGAACAGCAGTCGTCGGACTGGGGCGCGGAGACCCTGACCCCGGAGCAGATCCGCTATGCCGCCTCCGATGTCCTCCATTTGCACGGGTTGCGGGAAAAGCTTGATATTATGCTTGCCCGGGAGGGCCGCGCCGATCTGGCCGGTGCCTGCTTCGAGTTCTTGGGCCACCGCGTGGAATTGGATCTGCGCGGCTGGTCCGATGCGGATATCTTCTCGTATTAGTTGGAAATCTTGTGAATTTTCTGTGCGCTTCGGCACCCCGGCGGGCCGGGCTTGGCCCGGGCGCCGCCGCGCCGGCTTTCCCAGGCGCCATGGACGCCGCGCCCCGCGCGGTGTTCGCGCCATGCCAAAAGCCTCTCCCGCGCCCAGGGCGGCCCCCGGGGAGACCAGGGGGGTGTCCCCCCGGCACCGATATGCGGGGGACGCCCCCGCGGCCCCCGGGGAGACCAGGGGGGTCTCCCCCCGGCACCGATATGCGGGGGACGCCCAGGAGCGGCTGGTTTTGTTGACGATTCAGCGGTCCGGGCGCATACTCTGCGGTCGCCGGGGACGGCTATTTCATGCATCCTTTGCCAACGGGGACGGGGGTTGATCGGGACAGGCCATCGCACCCCGGCCCCGCCCCCGACACGGACAGGAAACGGGTGACGGTTTGAAATGAGCTCAACCAAGGCCATGCGCCGTCAGGACACCACCCATGCCAGCGCCGATATCGCGTGCGCCCGGCGCGTCCTGCGCCTGGAGGCCGAAGGGCTGGAGGCAATGGCGCAGAGCCTGGACGAGCTGTTCACCGAGGCCCTGGACCTGCTCGACGGGAGGACCGGGCGGGTGGTGGTGACCGGCATCGGCAAGAGCGGCCACGTGGCGCGCAAGATCGCCTCGACCCTGGCCTCCACCGGCACGCCGGCCCTGTTCGTGCACCCGGCGGAGGCGAGCCACGGGGACCTGGGCATGATCGAGCCCGAGGGAGACGCCGTGATCGCCCTTTCCAATTCGGGCGAGACCACGGAGCTGGCCGACCTGGTGGCCTATGCGAAGCGGTTCCACATTCCCCTGATCGCCATCACCGGGCGCGCCGACAGCGCCCTGGCACAGGCGGCGGACGTGGCGTTGGTCCTGCCGGCCAGCGACGAGGCCAGCCCCATGGGCCTGGCGCCGACGACATCGACCACGGTGATGCTGGCGCTCGGCGACGCCATCGCCGTCGCCCTGCTCGAGCGCAAGGGGTTCTCGCCCGACCGCTTCCACGCGTTGCACCCCGGCGGGAGGCTGGGAAGGATGTTGCTCAAGGTGGCCGACCTCATGCACCGGGGCGAGGAAGTGCCGCTGGCGAGTGGCGACACGGCCATGGCCGACGCCCTTCTGGTGATGACCAACAAACGCTTCGGCTGCGTCGCCATTGTCGATGGCGACGGCGTTCTCCAGGGCGTCATCACCGATGGCGACCTGCGCCGGCACATGAGCCCGGGTCTCCTTGATCTAAGGGCCGCCGAGGTGATGACCCGGGCGCCCAGGACCATCGGCGCGGATGCCCTGGCCAGCGAGGCGGTGGGTCTGATGAATTCCAACGCCATCACCAACCTGTTCGTCGTCGAGGACGGCCGCCCCGTCGGCATCCTGCACATCCACGACTGCCTGCGCGCCGGCGTGGCGTGAGGCGGGGGGAGGCGCCGTGCCGACCACCAGAAAAGCCCGGCACGCCGCGCAGGCCAAGGCCCGGCTGCGGGCCCGTCCGGCGGACGCTCTGGGCGCGCGCCGGGTCCCCTATGGCGCCAACCGGCTCGCCGCGCGGCGCCGGTATACCCACGGGTACAGCCGCTTCGTCCAAATGATGAAGTATCTGCTGCCGGCCGTGGCGATGGTGCTGGTGGCCCTGGTGGCGGTGTGGCCCCACCTTACGACCAAGGACAACAGCTTTCGCATCGGGTTTTCCGCATTGAAGGCACGGGAGACGGGAGACCCCAGCATGGTCAATGCCCGCTACGTGGGCAGCGACAAAAACGATCAGCTCTTTTCCATCACCGCCGATCTGGTCAGGAACGCGATGATGGACGCCGCCACGGTGGAACTGGTGATGCCCAAGGCCGACATCACGTTGGAAGACGGGTCCTGGCTTGTCATGACGGCGGAGACCGGGGTCTTCAGACGTGCCGCCAAGACGCTGGAACTGGCCGGCACGGTCAACCTGTTCCACGACTCGGGCTACGAGTTCCGCACCGAAAAAGTCACCATCGACCTGGATAACGGAAGCGCGCTGGGCACGGAGCCGGTGGAAGGGCAGGGGCCGTTCGGCGATCTCAGCGGCGAGGGGTTCGTCCTGCGCGACAAGGGCAAGACCATCATCTTCACCGGCAAGGCCAGACTGTTCATCTATCCGGGGATCGGAAGGCCGGGGCAATGACCGCCGGCCGGCCCGTGACCGGCCGGCGCGCCGCCCTGGGCGCCGCCGTCGCGGCGGCGGGCCTGGGGCTGGGTTCCCTGCTCATTGCCGGTCCGGTCCTCGCCCAGAGCCTCAGCGTGATCAGCGGCGGCGCAAACAACCCCATCGAGATTTTTGCCGAAGACGGCATCGAATGGCAGCAGGAGAATCAGCTCTTCCTGGCCCGCGGCAACGCCCGTGCGGTGCGCGGCGCGGTCGAGGTGCGTGCCGACGTGCTCACCGCGTACTACCGGGAAACACCGGATGGCGGCACGGACATCTGGCGCCTTCACGCCGACGGCGGGGTGCGGATTTCCTCGCCCGACGAAAAGGCCTACGGCGAAAAAGGGGTTTTCGACGTCGACAACGGCATCCTCGTGCTCAGCGGCGGGCGCGTCCGGCTGGTCACCAAGGACGATGAGATCACCGCCGAAAGGC
>JACZWD010000261.1 GCA_022572335.1 Pseudomonadota bacterium | reverse complement strand
CGACGGCGTTGCGAGGTTTCCGGCCAGGAGCGCGTCGCGCCTTGGTGTGCATGCACCACAAGCGGCGCGCGACGACGCCGGGGGCCGCGGGGGCGTCCCCCGTATATCGTAACCGGGGGGGACACCCCCCCTTGTCCCCCCGGAAGCCTCGCAACGCCGCCCTTCGGGTCGCTTTTCCCGTCCCTGTCGCGGCGGCGGCGCCCGGTTGGCCATGGGCCGGGTAATAAACCACAAAGCCAACGAAAACCGGAGAAATTTGTTTCGCCAGGCGGCCCCGGGCGGGCCCCCGCGGGGTCACAGCCCCGCCGCGGCCTCCAGGAAAGCGCGGATTTTCTCGGCGCTTTTCACGCCCGGCGCGTCCTCGACGCCGGACGAGACGTCGACGGCGCCGGCGCCGCTGACGCGCACCGCTTCCGCCAAATTGCCCGCCGTAAGGCCGCCGGCCAACATCCACGGCCGGCGCCAGCGTTGCCCTTCGAGCAGGTCCCAGTCGAAGGCCAGGGCGTTGCCCCCGGGCCGGGTGGCGTCGTCGGGCGGCCTGGCGTCGAACAGGAGCCTGTCGGCCACGTCCTCGAAGGCATGCGCCGCCGCCACGTCCCCGGGCCCGGCCATGCGCACCACCTTCATCACGGCCACGCCGAAGCGCGCCTTGATCTCCCTGACCCGGCCGACGCTTTCCAGGCCATGGAGCTGCAGCATGCCGGGCCGGGCGACGGAGACGATGCCGTCCAGGGTGTCGTCGTCGGCGTCCACCACGAGGCCCACCCGGGTCACCGAAACCGGGACGTGCGCCGCCAACTCCGCCGCCCGTTCCGGGCTCACGCAGCGCGGCGACGGCGGATAGAACACGAAGCCGACGAAGCGCGCCCCGCCGTCGACAGCGGCGGAGACGGTCCCGGGCGTGCTCAGGCCGCAGATCTTGACCTCGATGGTCATGTTCCTTCTTCGCCTGGGAGGTATGGCACCGCGCCCGCCTTCGACGGCAACGAACCGCTACGTACAGAAAAAGTAATGGCCAGGATGGTCACCAACAATCCGATGGATATCAAGTCGAGGATTACACCGAATATCGTCACCACGAATTCGAGATGTCCCGAAACTTCCGTGCCAAAGGACCAACTATACAGGAACGAAAGCGCTATAACCGGCAGCTCCGCCAAAATTACAGCAACGAATAGCGCCGAGGCGCATCTCGCCGTTCGATGCCACGACTCGGCGAATTGCTCTCGCCAACGTCCCCACCTGTCGACCGCCACAGCAGGGAGCACCAGGGAAAACCTCAATAATATTAGCCACCCCAAGGCAAGCGATGGAACGAAATAGGCAATAAAGAATCTCGATGTATCATCCTGAGCGAACACATCAGCGCCAACAAATACATCCATTAAAACCGCTAGTACGAACGAAAACACGAGTGGAAACACGGTCACCGGAAGCGAATAAACCAGGAAAAACCATTCTCGCCTCCCGAAGTTCAGGCCCAGGCGTCGTTTCATCGTTTTCGCACCCAGGAGAAGGAACCGCTGCCAAGCAACGGCGAAGACCGAGAGAAATACATACGCTAGCAATATCGAAGTGATAACAATCGGAATCGAGTCGGGAAAAAACGCGGCGAACCAATGGGAAGCACACGAAAGTAGAAAGGGAATCGCTGCCACGCGCAGAAAATCGCCAAAGTTTTGACCGAGAAACGCATAACTCTGCCGAACCAGCGCCCCGACCTGCAGTTTCGGCGGTTCTTCTGGGGTGATCGGCATCAGGCCGCCTCGATTTCGTCGATTACGGCGCGCGCCGCCTGGGCCGGATCGTCGGCCCCGGTGACCGGCCGGCCGATGACCAGGTAATCGGCGCCGGCGGCGACGGCCTCGGCCGGGGTCGCGGTGCGTTTCTGATCGCCGGCCGCGGCCCCGGCGGGACGGATGCCGGGCACCACCAGTTTGAAATCGGCGCCGCATTCCGCGCGCAGGGCCGCCGCCTCGCGGGCCGAGCACACCACGCCGTCCAGTCCGCTGGCCTGGGCCAGCCGCGCCAGGCGCATCACCTGGTCCGCCACCGGCCCGGCCAGTCCGGTGGCCGCCAGATCTTCGGCGCCGAGGGACGTGAGCACCGTCACCCCCAGCA
The DNA here is from genome assembly GCA_022572335.1 of Pseudomonadota bacterium. Lineage (GTDB taxonomy): Bacteria > Pseudomonadota > Alphaproteobacteria > Rhodospirillales > 2-02-FULL-58-16 > JACZQZ01. The sequence goes on along the minus strand of JACZWD010000261.1, from coordinate 564 downwards.
CCAGGGGGCGGTCCGCGCCGGCCTCCCCGGCGGCGTCCGCCGCCGCCCTCATCATCGCCGCGCCGCCCGAGGCATGCACGGTGAGCATGACGGGGGCCAGGGCAAGCGCGGCGCGCACCGCGTCCGCCACCGTGTTGGGGATGTCGTGGAACTTGAGGTCGAGGAACACGGGCAGGCCCGTGGCGGCGATGCGTTCCACACCCTGGGGTCCGTTGGCGGTGAAGAACGCCTTGCCCAGCTTGATCCCGCCGACCATGCCGCCCAGACACCGCGCCAGGGACAGCGCCCCGTCCATAGCGGGCGTGTCCAGGGCGACGAATACGCGATCCGAGGGTCTTAGGGCGCACATGGCGGAAGCTCCAGGCATCGGGGCGGATATATAATACCAAGGGACGCTGATCATGACCCGACGAGCCGGCTTACCAAGGTTTTCGGCTAGGAGCGTGCGCCGTGGCGATGCGGGGCATCGCGAAGCGTGCGCGACGCCGTCCGAAAGCCTTGGTAAGCCGCCGTTGCGGTCGCGTATGCGGCCCGTCGGAGGGCGTCGAAAAGTTTTGACGATGC
>JACZWD010000260.1 GCA_022572335.1 Pseudomonadota bacterium | reverse complement strand
TGCACCACAAGCGGCGCGCGACGACGCCGGGGGCCGCGGGGGCGTCCCCCGCATATCGTAGCCGGGGGGGACACCCCCCCTTGTCCCCCCGGAAGCCTCGCAACGCCGCCCTTCGGGTCGCTTTTCCCGTCCCCTCGGGGGTCGCGGGGGCGTCCCCCGCATACGGTGTCGGGGGGACACCCCCCGGTGGCCCCCCGGGGCGTCGGGAAGGCTTTCCGACCCGTCCTCCGCAGCAGCGGCGCTGCCGCTGCGGAGGGTGGATGGCACCGCATCGCCTGCGCCTCCCCTCCTGCCGAGGAAACGGGAAAAGCGATCGTATGGGTACAATTTAGCTGATAAAGGCCACTAGGTTTCCTCCCGATGGTTGGCGGGAAAGGCATGTGAACGCCCCGGTCAGAACTTCTCCACCCAGGGTCTGAGGTCCATCTCGTGGGTCCACGCGCTGCGCGGCTGGCGGTGTAGCGCGAGGTAATTTTGGGCGATGGCGTCGGGCGCCAGAAGGCCGTCCTCGGGACGCTCCTTGGCGAGCCCGGCGGTGCGCTCGGAAAGGATCTGGCCGTCGATGATGACGTGGGCCACGTGGACGCCCCGGGGCCCGAACTCCCGCGCCATGCTCTGGGCCAGGGCCCGCAGCCCGAACTTGGGCACCGCCAGGTTGTGGAAGCCGGCGCCGCCCCTGAGCGACGCCGTGGCTCCGGTGAAGAGCAGGGTGCCGCGGCCGCGCCGGACCATGATCTCCGCCGCCGCCTTGCCCACATGGAAGCCGCCCAGGCAGCCGATGCGCCAGCACCGTTCGAACTCCGCGCTCTCGGTCTCGAAGATGCCCTTGCGGACGAAGGTCCCGGCGTTGAAGACGACGACGTCGGGTTCGGCCAGATCGCCGCTCACCCGTGCGAACAGGTCGCGCACGTCGGCCTCGCGGGTGACGTCGCAGGCGTAGGCCCGGCCGCGGCCGCCGGGGTTGCCCAGGTCCCCGGCCAGGGGCTCCAGCCTGGCGCCGTCGCGCGCCGCCACCGCCACGTCCATGCCGGCGCCGGCGAAACAGCGCGCCAGCGCCGCGCCCAGCCCCGGGCCGACGCCGACGATCAGGGCGACGCCTTTTTCGCTCATGTCTTTTTCGCCCGCCTCTCTCCGTCGTGCGGCGGTCTTCGCGGACCCTCAGGCATAGACGCGGCCGAAGCGGTTGGCGATGAAGTCGTCGAGGTCCGTGTCCTCCTGGCGCACGAAGCCCGTCGCCGGCAGCTTGCCCGCGCGGTGCAGATCGACCATGGCGCAAATCCCCGCCGCCGTGGTCGCCTGGATGGCGCTCGGCCCCGATCCCCGGGCGTCGCCGTAGATCTTTTTCACGTAGTTCTCCTGGGTCAGCAGGCCGTCGCGCCTGCCGGTCACGGCGACGAAGATGAGCACCACGTCCTGGCGGGTGACGGGAATGCCGTGCTCGATCAGGTCCTTGAAGATGTCGCGCCGGTCGCACAGCTTGAGGTCGCGGACCAGCATGCGGATCATGTCCCGGTGGCCGGGATAGCGCACGGTCTTGTAGTTGAGGTTGCGCACCCGTCCGTCCAGGGTGTCGCACAGGGTGCCGATGCCGCCCGACGTGTTGAAGGCCTCGTAGTCGACGCCGTCCAGGGAAAAGTGCTCCAGCCCTTCCAGGGGCAGGAGCTCGCGGCGCCCGCCGTCGTGGATGGCCTCGCAGGTGTTGCAGTACTCGTTGATCAGGCCCTCGGTGCTCCAGGTCAGGTTGTACTTCAGCACGTTGTCCGGGAACTGGGGCAGGGCGCCCACCCTGAGGCGCACGTCCTCGGGTTGGTCGAAGCCCCTCATCAGGTGGTTGGCGACGATCGAGATGAAGCCCGGGGCCAGGCCGCATTGGGGGACGAAGACGGTGTCCGCCCCTTCGGCCAGGGCCAGCACCCGGCGGGCGACGTGCACGTCCTCGGTGAGGTCGAAGTAATGGACGCGGGACGCCTTGGCCGCCTCGGCCACGCCCACGTTGAGAAAATACGGGAGCGCGCTGATCACCACCTCGACGCGCCCGAGCGCCCGGCCGAGGGCGCCGGCGTCGTTGACGTCGAGCACCGTGTGTTCGACGCCGCCGAGCCCGCCCGCCGCCGGGGAGTCGGGCATGCCTTCCCCGAGGGTCACCCGGTAATCGCCCGATTCCGCCAGCACCTGGGCGATGCTGACGCCGATCTTGCCGGCGCCGAGAACAAGGACCTTGGTCATGGCCGCCGTCCGCAAACCTCAGCAGGATATCGACCGGCGCATGGCGCCTCAGGCTTCCTCGCCTTCCAGCTTGCGGCGAAGGCGCTCGATGCGCGCCCTGGCGCCGGGCAGGTAGGGATGGATCGCCAGCGCCCCTTCGAACACCCGGATGGCCGCCCGCTCCTTGCCGATGGCGAGATAGATGAGTCCCAGTCCCGACAGCGCCCCGAAATGACGGGGCTCGAGGGCCAGGGTGCGCTCGATATCGCCGACCGAGGCCTCGAAGTCGCCCTGGAGATACTCCACCGTGGCCCGCTTGTTCCAGCCTTCGGCGAAATCGGGCGCCATCCTGACCACGGCGTCGAAGGACCTGAGCGCGGCCTTGTATTCGCCGACGGCCATGGCCAGGGCGCCCACCGCCATCTCCGCGTCGACCTTTTCTATGCCGGCATGGGTCCACAGGCGCCAGATGGTCTGCTCGA
>JACZWD010000259.1 GCA_022572335.1 Pseudomonadota bacterium | reverse complement strand
CACCGTGGACGAACCGCTGGTGTCCGTGGACTTCAACCACAACCCCTTGAGTTCGATCTTCGACCTGAGCCAGACCCAGGTGGTGGGGGGCGACTTCGTGCGCGTGTTGTCCTGGTACGACAACGAGTGGGGGTTCTCCAACCGCATGGCGGACACCGCCGTCGCCATGGCCAACGCCGGCTGAGCGCGCCTTCGCCGGTGCGCGGGCGGGCTCTCCGGACCGCGCTTTGTGATTTCGCGCCTGGGGAAGGTGTGGCAGGCAAGTGAGTACTAGCGGACATGAAGGGCCGGGCCATCATCGTCCACAGTCTGGACCACGCCAAGGCGGCCCTGTCGGCGGCCGCCGAACTGGGCGTGCCGGTGACGTTGCTGAGCGCCCCCGGCGCCGCCGCCTATCTGGGCGCCGCCGTCTTCCGGGAGATGATCGCCGAGGCGTCGCGCGTCCACCCCAGGGTGGCGCTGACGGCCGTGCTCGACTGCGGCGACAACCCCGGCCTGGCGCTCAATGCCCTGCGCCGGGGAATCACGGTGGTGCGGCTGGAGGCCACCGCCGCTGTCCGGTCCCGGGTCGCCGACATCGCCGGCCAGTCGGGCGCCACCCTGGACGACGACGGCGATGGGGCGCTGGACCTTCTCGATACCGCCGATTTCCGCGGCGCCTGCCTGGCCTGGCTGGCCGCCGCCGGGCCGGGGTAACCGGCCGTTGAAAAATCCGGACCACCCGTCTATGGGAACGGACATTAGGACTAGCTTCTAGCCAAAGTCATGACCCGGGATTCGCGCGCGCCCGTCTGCCGTCTTTATCTGATCACGCCGCCCGGGCTTGCGACCGGGGGCCTGGCGGCGTTTGCCGACGTGCTTGCGGCGGCGCTTGACGCCGGGGACGTGGCCTCGGTTCAACTGCGTCTGAAAGAGGCGGACGACGATTCCGTCCGCCGCGCCGCCGAGGTGATGCGCCCCGTGGTCCAGGACCGCGACGTGGCGTTCATCCTGAACGACCGTGCCGACCTGGCGGCGGAGCTGGACTGTGACGGCGTCCACATCGGCCAGGAGGACGTATCGTACGCAGACGCGCGCGCCGCCGTCGGCGCGGACGCCATCGTCGGCGTGACCTGCCACGATTCCCGCGACCTGGCCATCGTGGCGGCGGAGAAGGGCGCCGACTACGTGGCGTTCGGCGCCTTCTTTCCCACACAAACCAAACGGCCCAAGACCCGGGCCGCGCCCGGGATCCTGGACTGGTGGAGCGGGCTCGCCACCGTGCCTTCGGTGGCCATTGGCGGAATCACGCCCGAAAACTGCGCGCCCCTGGTGCGCGCCGGCGCCGACTTCCTGGCCGCCGCCGCCGGCGTCTGGGACCACACCGAAGGCCCCGCCGCGGCGGTAAAGGCGTTCAACGAGGCCATCGCCGACGCCGCCACGGAATGAGTCCGAACCTTGGTATTAAACGACGTCAAGCAGGGCAACCCCACACCGCCGCGCCGCCTTGCCGAGCGCCGGATCCCGGGTCGCCAGGGGAATCCCTTCCCGCATGGCCAGCGCCAGATACGCGGCATCGTATGCCGACAACCGGTGCTCCCGGGCAACGGCAAGCAGGTGGGACGGGTCCGGTGTCGCGCTATCCACCGCGATGGGCAGGGCGCCGATGAGGTCCAGAAACCGGGCGGAATCGGATTTGCGCAGCCGTCGGCGGCGTTCGGCGACGACCAGCACGTTGGCGATTTCCAACGGCCACAGGGGTGGCACCACGGCGGTCTCCCCCACCAACCTGTCCAGCACCCCGTCGGCATAGCGGTCGGCTTCATCTTCGAAGCACCACGCCATCCCCACCGAACAGTCGAGGACGAAAGCGCTCATCGCCGCCCTTCGCCAATGAGATCGCTGAGCGCAACCCCGTCCAGTCGCACCCCGCGCCGGAAGTGGCGCAACGCGGACACGGTTTCCGCCACCGGCCGGCCGGCCGAACCCTCCACGGGCACGAGCATGGCCACGGAAACTCCGTGCTTGGTGATGGTAATCCGCTCGCCGCGCCGGACCTTTTCCAGCAGGCGGGGAAGATGGGTCTTCGCCTCGTAGGCGCCAACCTTTGTCATACTCACCGGTCCTATTCTAACTGGTCTTAGACCAGTCTAAACCCATTGAACGGCAGGATCAAGGCCCCGCCCGGGCGGTAAGGGCGTTCACCGAGGCCATCGCCGCCGGCGGCCGGGTCTTCGCCCTTCCCGTTGCCTCCGGCGGGGCAAGCTGTTAGGTTCCGCGCCGCGACATTCAGCGGCCATTCCAAGCATGACGGCGCCATGAAAATCAACGGCAACGCCATCCGGCCGGGCATGGTGATCGAACACCAGGGACGCCTGTGGCGGGCGGTCAAGATCCAGCACACCCAGCCCGGCAAGGGCGGGGCGTACCTGCAGGTGGAACTGAAGGACATCCGCGGCGGGACCAAGCTCAACGAACGGTTCCGCTCGTCCGAGACCGTCGAGCGCGTGCGCCTGGATCAGAAGCAATACCAGTTTCTGTACGCCGACGGCGACATGTACACCTTCATGGACAACGAGACCTACGACCAGATCACGTTGGGAAAAGACATGATCGGCGAGGACCAGGTGGTCTTTCTCCAGGACAACATGACGGTGACCATCGAGAGCTATGGTGACCAGCCCATCGGGATACGGCTTCCCGACACGGTGG
>JACZWD010000077.1 GCA_022572335.1 Pseudomonadota bacterium | reverse complement strand
GCTCGCACGTCGACGCGCTTGACCCGCGTCCCCTTGGGCGGGTCCGGCAGCCGGGCGAGGACCACCCGCTCACCGGGAATGTCGTCCAGCCGGCCGGAGCTTTCGAAGAAGAAGTGGTGGTGATCGCTGGTATTGGTGTCGAAATAGGAGCGCTGGGAATCGACCACGATCTCGCGCAACAACCCGGCGGCGGTGAACTGGTGCAGGGTGTTGTACACGGTGGCCAGGGAAACCCGGACGGCGGCGTCCAGCGCCTCGCCGTGGAGAATTTCGGCGGTCACATGGCGGTCGCCCCCGTCGAACAGCAGCCTGCCAAGGGCCAGACGCTGGCGGGTGGGCCGCAGCCCCGCCGCGCGCAATCGCTTGAGAATCTGGGTGTAGGGTCTAGCCATGGTTAATCCCCGTATATGGGTGCACTCGGGTCGGCGCCCAACATTTTCATAATTACCATAATTAAACTATGAGATTATCCTACCTTATATTCCATCCGTCTTGTATCCTTGATCCAGGTCAAGGGCGCGGGTAATCACCGGCGGGGCCGGGCCGGAATCGCCACGATATCGTAACCGCTGTCCACGTGGAGGACTTCGCCCGTGACTGCCCCGGAAAGGTCGCTGAGCAGGTAGAGCGCCACGCCACCGATCTCGTCCAGACGGATGTTGCGCCGTAACGGGGAATGGGCCTCGTTCCATTTCAGGACCTCGCGGGCATCGGCTATGGCGCTTCCGGCAAGGGTTCTCATGGGACCCGCGGATATGGCGTTGACCCGGATGTTTTCGGGACCGAGGTCGGCGGCAAGGTAGCGTACGCTCGCCTCGAGAGCCGCCTTGGCGACCCCCATGACGTTGTAATTGGGCATGACACGTTCGGCCCCCGAAAAGGTGAGGGTCAGCAGACTGCCCCCCGACGGCATCATCGCGGCCGCACGTTGGACGACGGCGGTAAAGGAAAAGCATGAAACATCCAGGGTCCGGGTAAAATTTTCCACCGTGGTATCCACGTATCGGCCTTTGAGCTCCGCCTTGTCGGAATAGGCAATGGCGTGCACGACAAAATCGACGGCGCCCCATTCTTCCTTGAGCGTCGCGAAAACCGCATCGATGCTGGGCTCGTCCTCGACGTCGCAGGGCAGCACGATGGTGGAGCCGACCGATTCGGCCAGCGGCCCGACGCGCCTGCCAAAGGCGCCGCCTTGATGGGTGAACGCCATCTCGGCCCCATGCCGGTGCAACGCCGACGCGATCCCCCAGGCGATGGAATGATCGTTGGCGACCCCCATGATGAGGCCTTTTTTGCCGACCATCAGTCCGTCCGCATGGGCCATGGGAACGTCACCCGCGCCGGAACCGGCGGGGTCCCGAAGTGCCTTGTTCACGGTCCATTGGCGGGCAACGGGCGGGCGCGACCGTCATTCTTCGAATCGGGTGAACACCAACGCGGCGTTGGTGCCGCCGAATCCGAAGCTGTTGGAGAGGACGGCGTTCAGCCGAACGTTGTCGCGGCGGTCAAGGACGATCGGCATGCCGCGCGCCTCGGGGTCCAGGTTGGTGATGTTCGCCGAGGCGCAAATGAAATTGTTCTCCATCATCAGCAGGCAGTAAATGGCTTCGTGGACGCCGGCGGCGCCAAGGGGATGGCCGCTCAGCGACTTGGTGGAGTTGAAGGCCGGCATGCCGTTGGGGAACACCTCGCGCAGGGCTTCCAGTTCCTTGACGTCGCCCACCGGCGTACTGGTGCCATGGGTATTGATGTAGTCGATCGGCCGCTCGAGCCCGGCCATGGCCATCCGCATGCACCGCACCGCGCCTTCGCCGGACGGCTGCACCATGTCGTATCCGTCCGACGTGGCGCCATAGCCGGCGACCTCGGCATAGATCCGGGCGCCGCGCGCCCTGGCATGCTCCAGTTCCTCGAGTACCAGCACGCCGCCGCCGCCGGCGATGACAAAGCCGTCGCGCTCGGCGTCGAAGGCGCGCGACGCCACCTCCGGCGTGTCGTTGAATTTGGACGACAGCGCCGGCATGGCGTCGAACAGGACCGACATCGTCCAGTCGAGCTCCTCGCCGCCCCCGGTGAAGACCACGTCCTGCTTGTCCAGTTGAATCAATTCGTACCCGTTGCCGATGCAATGGGCGCTGGTCGCGCAGGCGGAGCTTATGGAATAACTGACGCCCTTGATCTTGAACGGGGTGGCCAGGGTGGCGGAGTTGGTGCTCGACATGGTTCTGGGGACCATGAACGGCCCCACTTTTCTCGCGTTCCTCGTACGCACGGTATTGGCGGCCGCCACCACATTCCTCGTCGACGGCCCGCCCGATCCCATGAGCAGCCCGGTGCGCTCGTTCGACACCTGGTCGTCGGGCAGGCCGGCATCGGCAATGGCCTGTTCCATGGCCAGATAGTTGTACGCCGCGCCGTCCCCCATGAAGCGCCGCACCTTGCGGTCGATGGCGCCGTCCAGGTTGACCTTCGGCAAACCGTGAACATGGCTGCGGAAGCCCAACTCGCGGTATTCCTCGCAGAACGAAATTCCGGAGCGCCCTTCGCGGAGCGAGTCCAGCACTTCCGCCTTGGTATCGCCGATGCTGGAGATGATCCCCAGGCCGGTCACGACAACGCGTCTCATGGACACCTCGTCACCAATCGTCGGTCGTAGTGAACACGCCGACCCGCAGGCCCTTGGCCTCGTAGATGGGACGGCCGTCCACTTTCATCAAGCCGTCGGCGATGCCGATCGAGAACTGCCGCTTGATCACCCGCCTGATGTCGATGTGATAGGTCACCTTTTTGGCCGTGGGATCCACCTGGCCGCTGAACTTCACCGCGCCCACGCCGAGCGCCCGGCCGCGGCCCGGCGCCTCGAGCCAGCCCAAAAAGAACCCGACCAGTTGCCACAGCGCGTCCAGACCAAGGCAACCGGGCATGACCGGGTCGGACTGAAAATGACACTCGAAAAACCACAAATCCGGCCTGACATCCAGTTCCGCCAGGATTTCTCCCTTGCCGTAGTGTCCGCCGCTGTCGCTGATCCTGACGATCCGGTCGAACATCAAAAGGGGCGGCAGGGGCAACTGCGCGTTGCCCGGGCCGAACAACTTGCCTTGGGCGCATCGCAGGAGGTCGTCGTACGAAAAGCTGTTTTTCCTGCTCAAGCGCGTCGACCCAACGTACGCATCGGGCTACCACCGTCCGGTCCCGGCGAAACCACGGACCACGCCGGACGCCGTTTCGCGGCCTCCAGCGCGTAACCCCCGTGCCCGACGCTTCGCCCTGCCGGAGCCACGGTCCGGGCCTCACCCACGCGAACCACGGCGCGCACCGATTTCACCTTGGGTTCGCAAGGCGTCATTGAGGCCCCCGATGGCTTCGATCCGGCGATTGCGCAATCCGCCGTACGGTCCCCTGCGGCGGCGTCCTCGGCCGCCCCCCATTAATACTATATATAGAGGATTTGGGAAAAGAAGAGTCGCGGCCCGCGCCGGCACGATTCCGCGCCGCCGGCCCGGTGGAACCGGGGGCCAAAACAGGCGAAACGCCGGCCCGGTTTCCGGGCGGCATTGCGCCTTGGACGCGGCCAGGCTCAGCGGGCCGCCCTGGCCGGCGCCACCCGGTCCGAGATGTCCTCGCCGGTTTCCTGGTCCACCACCTTCATGGACAGCTTCACCTTGCCGCGGTCGTCGATGCCGATCAGCTTGACCTTGACCGTGTCGCCCACGTTGACCACGTCCGTCGTCTTGCCCACCCGCTGGGGCGCCAGCTCGCTGATGTGGACAAGGCCGTCCTTGCTGCCCATGAAATTGACGAAGGCGCCGAAATCCACGGTTTTCACCACTTTTCCCGTATACATCGCGCCGACCTCGGGCTCGGCGGTGATACTGCGGATCCATTCGATGGCGCGATCGGCGGCCTTTTGGTCGACCGCCGCCACCTTGACCGTGCCGTCGTCTTCGAGGTCGATCTTGGCGCCGGTAGCCTCGCAGATTTCGCGGATCATCTTGCCGCCCGGGCCGATGACCTCGCGGATCTTGTCCTTGGGGATGGTGATGACGGTGATCCGCGGGGCGTTGTCGCTGATGCTCTCGCGGGCGTTCTCCAGGGCCTTGCCCATCTCGACGAGGATGTGCAGGCGCCCCTCGCGGGCCTGCTCCAGCGCCATGCCCATGATGTCTTCGGTGATGGACGTGATCTTGATGTCCATCTGCAGCGAGGTGATGCCCCGCTCCGTGCCGGCCACCTTGAAGTCCATGTCCCCGAGGTGGTCCTCGTCGCCTAGGATGTCCGAAAGGACGGCGACGCCGTCTTCCTCCTTGATCAACCCCATGGCGATACCGGCCACCGGCCTGGCCAGGGGAATGCCGGCGTCCATCATCGACAACGAGGCGCCGCAGACGGTGGCCATGGATGAGGATCCGTTGGATTCGGTGATCTCGGAGACCACCCGAATGGTGTAGGGGAAGTCCTCCTTGCTCGGCATCAACGGGCGGAGGGCCCGCCAGGCCAGCTTGCCGTGTCCCACCTCCCGGCGGCTGGTGAACCCGAAACGGCCGGCCTCGCCCACAGAATAGGGCGGGAAGTTGTAGTGGAGCAAAAAGTGTTCACGGTAGTCGAGGGCCAGGCCGTCGATGATCTGCTCGTCCTGGCCGGTGCCGAGGGTGGTGACCACGAGCGCCTGGGTCTCGCCGCGGGTAAAGAGCGCGCTGCCGTGGGTTCTGGACAGCAGTCCCACCTCGGCGGCGATGGGGCGCACCGTGCGCGTGTCGCGCCCGTCGATGCGCCGGCCGGTCTTGAGGATGTCGCGGCGGACGATGGTCTTCTCCAGCTCCTTGAAGATTTCGGGCAAGGCTTCCTTGAGAAGTTCCTCGCCGACGGACCCGTCGTCCGTCAGCTCCGCGGTCACCTTTGCCTTCACCGCCGCCACCTTTTCCTGGCGGGTCAGCTTGACGGTCTCGGCGTAGGCCTGGCGCAAATCCGCCTCCGCCTTCTCGGCCACGCGCCGGGCGAGGTCCTCGCTCCCCTCGGGCGCCGCGGGCAGTTCGCGGGGCTCCTTGGCGCAGGCTTCGGCAAGGTCGATGATGGCTTCGATCACCGGCTGAAACCCGCGGTGGCCGAACATCACCGCGCCCAGCATCACCTCTTCGGACAGCTCGCTGGCTTCCGATTCCACCATCAGCACGCCGTCGCGGGTGCCGGCGACCACCAGGTCCAGCGCACTGCCGGGCAATTCGTCGATCGGGGGGTTGAGCACATATTCGCCGTCGATGTAGCCGACGCGGCAGCCGGCGATGGGACCCATGAAGGGCAGGCCCGAAAGGGTCAGCGCCGCCGACGTCCCGATCATGGCGACGATGTCGGGGTCGTTCTCCATGTCATGGGAAAGGACGGTGCAGATGACCTGGGTTTCGTTCCGGAAACCCTTGACGAATAACGGCCGGATGGGCCGGTCGATCAAGCGCGAGGTGAGGGTTTCTTTTTCGCTGGGCCGGCCTTCGCGCTTGAAAAAGCCGCCCGGAATCTTGCCGGCGGCAAAGGTCTTCTCCTGATAATGTACGGCCAGCGGGAAGAAATCCAGACCAACCCGCGGCTTGTGTTCACCGACGACGGTGCACAGGACCCGGGTGTCGCCATAGGTCGCCATGACGGCGCCATCGGCCTGACGGGCGATCTTGCCGCTCTCCAGAACGAGTGTGCGGTTGCCCCACTCGATCTCCTTTTTGAACTCTTGAAACATCTTCTCTCCTACCTCTTCCTACCGCAGGCACCGGCACCGCCGCTGCCGGCGGCGGGGCCTTTCGCCCCGCCGCGGGTGCGGTCGCCGATCGCCTCGTCTGTGTGCCCGCCCGGGACCGCCGGGATGGCGTCCCTTGGGGGCAGGTATCGGTGAACGGACTGGAGCGACGGCCGCGGGCATTCCGCTCCCGCGATCATCATCGTCGCCGTCGCTTTCCTCCGGTGAACGCGGCGACCCGTTTGCGGGCCACGACCGCGCTGGCGCCGATGGATACGAATTCGCATCCCGGCGCCGCCCATTACCGGCGCAATCCCAGGCGCCGTATCAGTTCCTCGTAGCGCTTGACTTCCTTCCTCTTCACATAGTCGAGCAGGCGCCGGCGCTGTCCCACCATGCGCAGCAGGCCACGGCGCGAATGGTTATCCTTCTTGTGGATCTTCAGGTGTTCGGTGAGGTTGCCGATGCGCTCGCTCAGGATGGCCACCTGCACGTCGGGCGAGCCGGTGTCGTTATTGTTGGTGGCGAACTCTTTGATGAGCGACTGTTTTCGCTCCGCGGTAATCGACATCCGATACTCCGTTTCTTCACAGGTTGAGCACGCGCACCGGGCGAATTTCCGCGCCGGTTATCCGGACCAACGCCACCGGCTTGCCCTCGGCCTTGGCGCAGACGATGGCGCCTTGGGTGATGTGTTTGAGGGGTGACCGGCTTGCCACCGCCAACACGGAAATGGGCTGGCCACGTTGCAAGCGCCTCGCTTCCGCTTCCGTCAGGGCCATCGCCGGGATGTCGGCCAGCGCGGTCTCGACGGGAAGCAGGTAGTCCGCGAGCGGCGCACTATGCCCCAGCGCGGCGAGATTATCCAGGGAAATCGCCTGCTCTTCGGTGAACGGTCCGACCGACGTGCGGCGCAGCGCCGTAATGTGCCCGACCGTACCCAGGGCCAGCGCCAGGTCGCGCGCCAGGCTGCGCATGTAGGCGCCTTTTCCGGCGGTGACCTCGAATTCGGCATGGTCGGCGTCGGGCTGGCCGAGCAGTCCGATATGCTCGATGCGCACGCGTCTGGGCTGCAGCCGTACCGGCTCGTCGGCGCGGGCGAGCGCATAGGCGCGCCGCCCGCCCACCTTGATCGCGGAATAGATGGGCGGCACCTGGTCGATGTCGCCGGTGAAAGCGGGGAGCGCCCTGCAAATTTCATCCGCGGTGGGGCGGACGTCGCTCTCCGCCGTCACCTCGCCCTCGGCGTCGTCGGTCGACCGCGACTGGCCCCAGCGGACGGTAAAGCGATAGACCTTGGCGCCGCTGACGGCAAAGGCGACCGTCTTGGTGGCCTCGCCCAAGGCCACGGGAAGAACGCCGGTGGCCTGGGGATCCAGGGTGCCGCCGTGCCCGGCCTTGGCGGCGCCGGTGAGTGCGCGCACCCTGCCGACAACGGCGCTCGACGTGATGCCCGCCGGCTTGTCGATGACCAGCCAGCCGTGGATCGGCTTGCCGCCCCGCCTACGGCCCATGGGTCTCCTCGTCCTCGGCCCGACCCTCCCCCAGGTCGCGGGCGACCGCGGGATCGCGCAACAGGGTGTCGATGCGGTGCGCCTCGTCAAACGACGTGTCGGCGCGAAACGTGATCTCGGGAACGAACTTCAGCCTGACGGCGTTCGCCACCTGGCGGCGCAGGAACGGCCGCGCCCGGGTGAGTCCGGTGACCACGGCCTCGGTTTCGCCGCCGCCCAGGGGAAAGACGAACACGGTGGCTTTGCGGAGGTCCGGGCTCACCCGCACTTCGGTGACGGTGACGGACACGCCCTTGAGGTCGGGGTCGCGCACCGCGCCGCGTCCAAGGATCCACGCCAAGGCGTGGCGCAATTCTTCGCCAACCCGCAACTGGCGCTGGCTGGGACCCCGTTCCGTCCGTCTGTCCATGGCACCCTCGATCAACGCGCAGCGCGCCGCCGTATCTTTGGCGGACGAAACGCGAATATCCGGCTGGGACGCCCCGGCTCAAAGCTCCCGGGGCACCTCCTCGATTTCGAAACACTCGATGGTGTCGCCGACCTGGATGTCCTGATAGCTTTCGAAGGCCATGCCGCAGTCAAGACCTTCCTTGACTTCCTTGACGTCGTCCTTGAAGCGCTTGAGCTGGCCCAGGCTGCCATCGTGGATGACCGCCAGGTCGCGCAGCAGCCGCACCCGCGCCCCGCGGCGGACCACGCCCTCGGTCACCATGCAGCCGGCCACCTTGCCCACCTTGGAAACGTTGAACACCTCGCGGATCTCGGCGTAGCCCAGCGTACGTTCGTGGATGGCCGGCGCCAGCATGCCCGACAACATCTTTTTCAGGTCGTCCGTCACGTCGTAAATAATGGTGTAGTAGCGGATGTCCACACTGTCGCGCTTGGCCATCGCGCGGGCCTGGGCATCCGCGCGCACGTTGAAACCGATGATCAAGGCCCCCGACGCCCGCGCCAGCGTCACATCCGATTCGTTGATGCCGCCGACGCCTGAGTGCAGGGTACGCGTCCGCACCTCGTCCGTGCCCATCTTGTCCAAGGCGCCCTGGATGGCCTCCACGGAGCCGTCGGCGTCGCCCTTGATCACCAACGGCAATTCCTTGGTTACGCCTTCCTCGGCCTGGGCAAACATCTGTTCCACGGACCACCGCGTGGTGGCGGCCACCTTGGCGTCCCGATCCCGGCGCCGGCGGAATTCGGTGATCTCCCGGGCCCGGGCTTCGCCGTCGACGACGTTGACATCGTCGCCGGCCGCCGGGGTGCCGCCGAGGCCCAGAACTTCCACCGGCACCGCGGGCCGGGCCTCCTCGATGGTGTCGCCGCGGGAGTCAAGGAGGGCGCGCACGCGGCCCCACTCGCCGCCGGCGACGAAGATGTCGCCCACCTTCAGTGTTCCACGGTGGACCAGGATGGTGGCCAACGATCCCCGGCCGCTTTCCATCCTGGCTTCCACGACCACGCCTTCCGCCGGCCGGTCGGGGTTGGCCTTGAGGTCCAGGAGTTCGGCTTGCAGCAGGATGGCTTCTTCCAGCTTGTCCAGGTTGGTCCGTTCCTTGGCCGAGACCTCCACGCACAGGACCTCGCCACCCATATCCTCGACCACCATGTCGTGTTGCAGCAGGTCCGTCCGCACGCGGCCGGGATCGGCGCCGGGTTTGTCGATCTTGTTTATGGCCACGATCATGGGCACTCCCGCCGCCCGGGCGTGGTTCATGGCCTCGATGGTCTGGGGCATGATGCCGTCGTCGGCGGCCACCACCAGGACCACGATGTCGGTCACCCTGGCGCCCCGGGCGCGCATTTCGGTGAAGGCCGCATGGCCCGGCGTGTCGATAAAGGTGATCGTCGCCCCGGACTTGAGAGTCACCGCGTAGGCACCGATGTGCTGGGTGATGCCGCCCGCCTCATGAGACGCCACGTCGGTTTCGCGCAACGCATCGAGAAGCAAGGTCTTGCCGTGGTCGACGTGCCCCATCACGGTCACCACCGGCGGCCGGGGAACGAGGCTGGCCTCGTCGTCGGCGTCGCCCTTGAGGCCGATCTCCACATCGGCGTCGCTGACGCGCTTGACGTTGTGGCCGAATTCGCTGACCACCAGCTCCGCCGTGTCGGCGTCGATGGTTTGCGACATGGACACCATGACATCCATTTTCATCAATGCCCGGACGACGTCCGCGCCGCGCTCGGCCATGCGGTTGGCCAGCTCCTGCACGGTGATGGTTTCGGGTATGACCACGTCGCGGATCACCTTTTTCTCTTCCGCCGGCCTTTGTTGCAGTCTTTGCTTCTCCCAGGCGCGCCTGACCGCGGCCAGGCTGCGGACGCGGTCTTCGCGCTCACCGGTGACCTCGTCGATGTGGACGCGTCCGGAACGGCGGCGCCCCTCGCGGCGGCGCGGGGCCAGGGTCGGACGGCGGGCGTCGGAACGGAAGGGCCGTTTCCCGCCGCCGCGACGCTCGGCGTCTCCCTCGGCTTCTTCCCGGGCCACCAATTTGGCCGCGGCGACCGACGCCGAGGCCTTGGCCTGCTCTTCGCGCCGGTGGGCCTCCTCGTCGGCCTGTTTGCGGGCTTCCTCCCCGGCCCGGCGGGCGGCCTCTTCGGCATCGGCTTCCTTGGGCAAGCCCTCTTCGGCCTCGCGGCCGACTTCCGCGGTCCCGTCCAGTGCTAACGGGGGTGTCGCGCCCTCGGGAAGATCCGTGAATGGAGGGAACGCGGCCTGCCCGTCGGCCGCGACCCCGGATTTGCGGGAGTCCTCGAGGGCACGGGCGCGGGCGGCCTTTTCCTCGGTGGTCAGGCTGACCGCCGCGCCCTGGCGGGGGGAGCCGTCCGCCTCCGTCCTTTCGCCGCCAGCGGGGGAAAACGCCGTGGCGGCAGCATCCGCGACGCCCGGGATTTCCTCCTTGACCTCCGCCATGGCGCCGCCGGCATCGGGGGCATAGGTGCGCTTCTTGCGGATCTCGACCGCCACCATCTTGGAGCGCCCATGGGAAAAGCTTTGCCGGACCTGACCGGATTCGACGGTCTTCCGGATCTCCAGCTTTCCGGGCCGCGACAGCCCCAGCCGCCCTTTCACTTTTTGCTCTTTCTGTTCTTCGATGTCGGTCATGTCGGTCCGCTCAAATACCGGCCCGGTTCAGGCCGTGCCGTCCTCGCGCCGGAACCCCGCCAGGCGCGCCGCCTCGCCGAGCAGGCTCTCGGCCAGCCGTCCCGGCGCCAAGACCAGGTGTACGACGCCTTGCCGTCCCAGTGCGCGGCCCAGTTCGGCACCGCTGAACAGGTCGACCAGCGGCACCCCGGGCGCCAGCGCCCGCATCCCGGCGCGTCCGCCGGGCGCACCGTCGGCGGCGGCGACCAGCACCGCCGCCCGCCCGGCGCGCAGCCACGCCTGCGCCTTGTCCGATCCGGCCACGGCCTGCCCGGCGCGGCGCGCCAGCCCGATGAGGTCGAGACAGCGGCGCGCCAAAAGCCGTTCCACCCGGTCGGCAAGATCGGCCGGGACGGCAACGCGTGTGCGCGCCGCCTTGGCGAACAGGTTCTTGGCGCAGGCTGTATTTACCATATCCCTTT
>JACZWD010000258.1 GCA_022572335.1 Pseudomonadota bacterium | reverse complement strand
GCGGCCACGAGGCCGTGCGCGGCGCCATCGGCGACGGCGGCGGCCACGCCACCCTGGTCAGGGCGGACGCCGACGTGCGCGCCGCCGTGCCCGTGTTCCAGCCCCAGCCCGGACCCCTGGCCCGGTTGACCGCGCGGGTCAAGGAAGCCTTCGATCCCAAGGGCGTCCTCAACCCCGGGCGCATGTACGAAGGCGTGTAGCGCCGATGCAGACCAACTTCTCCCCCGATCAGTTGACCGAGCGCAACATCCAGGTCGCCAACGACATCCTGCGCAAGTGCGTCCACTGCGGGTTCTGCACCGCCACCTGCCCGACGTACGTGTTGCTGGGCGACGAGCTCGACGGCCCGCGCGGGCGCATCTACCTGATCAAGAACATGCTGGAGAACGACAGGCCGGCGTCGGCGAAGGTGACCCTCCACATCGACCGCTGCCTGTCGTGCCTGTCGTGCGTCACCACGTGCCCGTCCGGGGTGGACTACATGCACCTGGTGGACGAGGCGCGGGCGCGCATCGAGCGGACCTTCGTCCGCCCTATCCCCGAGCGCCTGCTGCGCGCCCTGCTGGCGTTCGTCCTCCCCAACCCGGCCGTCTTCCGCCTGGCGCTCGCCGGCGCCCGCTGGGCGCGCCCCTTCGCCGGCCTCCTGCCCGGGCGGCTGAAGGGCGTCGTGGCCATGGCGCCCAGGTCCACGCCCCGGCCTTCCGCGGGGGACCGCCCCCAGGTGTTCCCCGCCACCGGCGAGCGGCGCCAGCGGGTGGCCCTGCTCACCGGCTGCGCGCAAAGGGTGCTGAGGCCCGGGATCAACGAAGCGACCGTGCGCCTGCTCACCCGCCACGGCTGCGAGGTGGTGGTGGCGGAAGGGGCGGGCTGCTGCGGCGCCCTGGTCCACCACATGGGGCGCGAGGCCGACTCCCGCGCCGCGGCGCGGGTCAACATCGCCGCCTGGGAAAGGGTGGCGGAGGACGGCGGACTGGACGCCGTGGTCGTCAACACGTCGGGCTGCGGCACCACCGTCAAGGACTACGGTTACCTGCTCGCCGGCGATACGGAATGGGCCGGACGGGCGGCCCGCATCGCCGCCCTGGCCCGCGACGTGAGCGAGGTGATGGCGGAGTTGGGCCTGAACGCGCCCGTGCTCGGAATGCGCCCGACGGTGGCCTACCAGTCGGCGTGCTCCATGCAGCACGGACAGAAACTGCACGACGAGCCCAGGCGCCTGCTCGGCGAGGCCGGCTTCCGGGTGCTCGACGTGGCCGAAGGGCACCTGTGCTGCGGCTCGGCGGGCACCTACAGCCTGTTGCAGCCGGAGCTGGCGGCGCGGCTCAGGGAGCGCAAGGTGGCCCACCTCGAGGACACCGGCGCCGACGTCATCGCGACGGGCAACATCGGGTGCCTGATGCAGATCGCCGGCGCCACCGCCATGCCCATCGTCCATACGGTGGAACTGCTCGACTGGGCGACGGGCGGCCCGAAGCCCGCCGAACTGGGCGCCTGACTCCCGGCGGCGCGCACCACATGGGCGCCGACGCGCCTGAGCGCGGAGTTGAGCTCGCCGCCGTCCGGCGCCCGGGCCGGGGTGGGGTCCTTCGGAATGGCAACGGTCGTGCCGGCGCCGTGGAAGCGCTTGAAGAACTCGGTTTCCTTATCCGCCATCCGGTTGCGCTCCGGGTGGCCCGACGGAAGGTCCAGGCGGGCGCCCATGACCACACCGAGTTCGTCGTCGGTCCATTTGGAGACGGGCTTGAGGAGGATCTCGTCGGCGCGGCTGCCGGGCCTGGCCACGCCGTCCAGGAACTTGCGCGCCTCGGGGGATGAATCCGCCGGATCGTCGGTGTCGGCGCGTTTTTCCTTGGTTTTCCCATCCCCCCGGGAAGCTTGGCCGGGATCGCCCTGATCCTGATTTTCCTGGAGGCGCGGCTGCCGGGATCGCGGTAATTTTCCTTGATATTCGGCGGCCGGTCCCTCGAAAGACGGCTTGGCGTGGTGGTTTTCAGCGGCGTGTTCGTGTGGATGCTCAGCGTTGTCGTCCTAAGCACCCTTTTCATCGGTCTCTGAGCCGCGCGCCGGCCGGGCTCATGGAGCCATGCGATGCGCCTCGTATTAGGATCGTCGTGGCCGGGGCTTGTCAAACCTTGCCCGAAGCCGCCCCCTCCCGGGCGCCGCCGGGCGCGTCAAACCGCCCGCCCCTCACGCCGCCTCTTTCGGCACCGTCGCCGTCATCGACGGACGCTCTGAGAAGGCCTCGAACCATTCGGCGAGGCCGGGGCGGTCGGCGCGCCAGTCCGGGTCCGGGAAGCGGAAGTCCAGCCAGCCGAGGGAGCAGGCGACGGCGATGTGGCCGATGGTCACCGGGCCGTCGAGGCGCTCCAATTCGCCTTCGAGGGCGTCCATGGCGCGCCCGATCACGGTGCCCTGGCGTTGCGCCCATTTGTCGTATTGGAACGCCTCGGGCCGGCGGCTCTCCAACAGCTTGAGGACCCCGGCCTCGGTCATGCCGTCGCCCAGGGCGAGCAGCCACAGCGCCCGCCACCGGGGCGCGCCCGAGGCCGGGAAAAGCCTGTCCCCGTCATGGAGGCTGTCCAGGTACTCGCAGATCACGGGTGAATCGAAAAGCACCTCGCCGTCGTCGGTGACGAGGGCCGGGATCTTGCCCAGGGGGTTGACCGTGGCGATGTCGGTTTCGGGGTCCCAGACGTTGGTGGGGATT
>JACZWD010000257.1 GCA_022572335.1 Pseudomonadota bacterium | reverse complement strand
CGGCGGCAGCGGCTCTTCGCACGCCGCCATGAACAGGGGCGCAACCGCCACAAGCCCGCGCCCCGCCACAACCAACGCCGTGTGCACGAACGCCTTCATTTCCTTAAGCGCTCCCGCGGAAGCGGTTTGCCCGCGAGCCTGCCCTCGATGTGGATTCCTTTTTCCGGCATCGTATAGTTCCCCCGGTATGTTCCCCTGGTTGCGGAACCCGAGCGTTAAAATACCAAATCCCGGGAGGCGCGCCTAGACGGGTTACGCAACCGTGCCGGCGCGCGGATGGCAACATTGCCTTTCTTTCCAGGCACATAGACCGTCATGCGCGCCGGCGCGCATGCATCGCCGGTGATGGTCGGCGGGCGCCGGGCCCCTTGAACCGGCAAACCCCAGGCGCTAGCCTTGGCCTGACCGCGTAATTCCAGGAGAGGCTCCGCCATGGCGGTGGAACCGGCCCCAGTGAACGACGATCTGATCGAGGCCCTGCGGGCGGTCGTAGGCCCGCGCCTGTCCACGTCGGCGGCCGTGCGCGAGCAGCACGGGCGCGACGAATCCTACCATACGCCCCACCCCCCCGACGTGGTGGTCTTCGCCGAGTCCACCGGGGAGGTGGCGGGGATCGTCAAGGCCTGCGCCCGGCGCCGGGTGCCGGTGATCCCCTTCGGCGCCGGCACGTCGCTCGAGGGCCACGTGGCGGCGCTTCATGGCGGGGTGTGCATCGACCTCGGCGGCATGGACCGGGTCGTCGCCGTCAACCCCGAAGACATGGACGCCACCGTCCAGGCCGGCGTCACCCGCGCCCAGTTGAACACCCACCTGCGCGACACCGGCCTGTTCTTCCCCATCGACCCGGGGGCGGAAGCCTCCATCGGCGGCATGACCGCGACCCGGGCCTCGGGCACCAACGCGGTGCGCTACGGCACCATGCGCGAGAACGTGCTGGCGCTCATCGTGGTGCTGGCCGACGGGCGCGTCATCCGCACCAGCCGCCGGGCTCGCAAGTCGGCGGCGGGCTATGACCTGACCCGGCTGTTCGTCGGCTCGGAAGGGACGCTCGGCGTCATCACCGAGATCACCCTCAGGCTGTACGGCATTCCCGAGGCGGTCTCGGCCGCCGTCTGCGCCTTTCCCACCGTCGCCGACGCCGTCGACACGGTGATCCTGACCATCCAGTCCGGGGTTCCGGTGGCCCGCATCGAGCTTTTGGACTCCCGCCAGATGGCGGCGGTCAACGGGTACTCGAAGCTGGATTACGCCGTCGCGCCGACGCTGTTCTTCGAGTTCCACGGCACGGAACGCGCCGTCGCCGAGCAGGCGGAGACGGTGCAGGCCATCGCCGCCGGCCTGGGTGGCGAGAACTTCGCCTGGGCGACCCGGCCCGAGGAGCGCGACAAACTGTGGAAGGCACGCCACGACGCCTATTACGCGTCCGTCGCCCTGCGCCCGGGGTGCAGGGGGTGGGCGACGGACGTCTGCGTGCCCATCTCCAGGCTCGCCGAATGCATCACCGAGACCACGGCCGACCTGGAGAAATCGCCGCTCACCGCCACCATCGTCGGCCACGTGGGGGACGGCAACTTCCACGTGGTCCTGGTGATCGATCCCGACGACACCGAAGAAATCGCCGAGGCCGAGCGGTTCAACGGGCGCCTGGTGATGCGGGCCCTGGCCATGGACGGCACGTGCACGGGCGAGCACGGCATCGGGCACGGCAAGATGGACTTTCTCGTCGCCGAGCACGGCGAGGCCGTCGGCGTCATGCGAACGATCAAGCGGGCCCTGGATCCCGACAACATCATGAACCCGGGCAAAATCGTCCGCGTCTGACGCGCGGGCCTCGCGCCGAGGCAAGGGAGGTCTACGCGATGGACGTATCCGCGGTGAAGGCACTGACCTTCGACGTGTTCGGCACGGTCGTCGACTGGCGCGGCAGCATCATCGCCGAGGCCACGGCGCTGGGCGAGGCGAAGGGGCTTTCGGTGGACTGGGAGGCCTTCGTCGACGACTGGAAAACGGCCTACCGTGCCGGCATGGACCGGGTGAGCAGGGGCGAGGTTCCGTGGACCAACGTCGATGACATCTACCGCGTCAAGCTGGAGGAACTTTTGGCCGGGTACGGCATCGACGGATGGACGGAAGCGGAAAAAGACCACTTCAACCGCGTCTGGCACCGGCTCGACGGGTGGCCGGACGCGGTGCCGGGGCTCGCGCGCCTGAAGACCAGATACGTGCTCGCGACCCTCTCGAACGGAAACTTCGCCTGTCTGGTCAACATGGGCAAGCACGCCGGCCTGCCGTGGGACTGCGTGCTGACGGCGGAGAACTTCCACCATTACAAGCCGGACCCGGAGGCCTATCTCGGGGCTATCGAGCTGCTCGGCCTCGCGCCCGGGCAGGTGATGATGGTGGCGGCGCACAACTACGACCTGGCCCACGCCGCCTCCCACGGCATGCGCACCGCGTTCTTCCCCCGCCCCACCGAATACGGGCCCGGCCAGACGACGGAGCTGAGCGCGGAAGGGGACTGGGACATCGTCACCGACGACCTGGAAGGCCTTGCCGGCGCTCTCGGGACATAGTGTCCTGTCCCAGAGATTCGTGCACTATACGATCGTTTTTCCCGTTTCCTCGGCAGGAGGGGACGCGCCGGCGATGCGGGGCCATCGTTAAGCGTTCCCGACGCCCCGGGGGGCCACCGGGGGGTGTCCCCCCGACAAC
>JACZWD010000076.1 GCA_022572335.1 Pseudomonadota bacterium | reverse complement strand
CGATGCGCCAGCCGGACGGCACGGAGATGGAGCCGGAATCGGGCTCCATGGCGCCGGTCACCATGCCAAGCAGCGTCGTCTTGCCGGTGCCGTTGCGGCCGACGAAGCCGACCCGGTGGCCCGGATTGATGGTGGCGCTGGCGCCGTCGAACAACGTGCGCGGGCCGATGCGATAGGTGATCTGGTCGAGGCGAAGCATGGCAAGGCATGTATCACGCCGAGCGGCGCGCGTGAACCGCCTTCACCCTTGGCAAAAAGGGGGCAGATCAGGCAAGGCACCGACCCCGCTTGCATTGATGGATGACCCGGAAAAACCCGCCTCCTGGAAAGGTGGGGCCTTGCGATGTCTGGCACCGACGACGACGTGGCCGCTGAGATGTCCGCTTGCCGTCGCATTCCAGACATCCGGGACTCGGCTTGGAACGGCCGCTCATGGCCGAGGCTGTTGAAGAACTATTTTTGGGGGTTATACCAAGGGACGCTGATCATGACCCGACGAGCCGGCTTACCAAGGTTTTCGGCCCTAATACCAAGGGTCACTGATCATGACCCGACGAGCCGGCTTAGCTAAACGCCGATAGAGCGAAAAGATGTCCTGCGATTTGTCCGCTGGTTCCTCCGGTAATTAGAGGTAATAATGTGCCATTGTCGAAGGAAGTGTTGACCACAAAAATTATCCAAAGTAATCGATGGATATCTTACTACACTGCGCGTTGGCGTGTTGTCATTTTATGTCCGGCGGCTCCGAGGAAGAAAAAAAAGAGGCAGAAAAAAACGAGCTATGGCAGAAAATAACGAGAACCGGGAAACAAAATGAGTTGCATGTTATTCAACGAAAGGATGTAATGGAATATTGCAATTTCGACGGCATCAACTTCCGCAATGGACCGGAAACCGGACGTTCAGTAGACCCGCGCTGGATGGCCCCTCATAGCCGCAAGCGGAAGTTCGCAGGTAATCAGGCAATACGGAGGCGCAATACGCGCGTCCGTATTGGCGGCAAGAGGCGAATTGTCTTGACTTCCCGGCACCGTTAGCATCTTGTGCCGCCAGCGACATTCCCTTAAAGGTCGAATTTCGATCACTCGCCGGCCCGCAATTCCTTAGGGCCGGCCACGTATCCTTCCGACATATGTGGGCGTTTCGTTAGACGGGCCTCTGCCATGGGCACGCCGCGTCGGCAATGCTTGCATCGTGCTTGCGCGCTCGCCGTCCCGCTTTCGGGACGGAGGGTACCTTACGATTTGATCGAGAAAGAAAAACAAACCATGACCGATTTCGCGGGCCTTGAATTGGCCCAACCCATCCTTCGCGCCATCGCGGACGAAGGCTACACCACCCTTACTCCCATCCAGAGAAAGTCCATCCCGCCGCTGCTCGAAGGGCGCGACCTGCTGGGCGTCGCCCAGACCGGCACCGGCAAGACGGCAGCCTTCGCCCTGCCCCTGCTGCACCGCCTGGCGGAAAACGCCGGCAAGCCCCATAGCCGGCGGCCGCGCGCGCTGATCGTCGCCCCGACCCGCGAACTGGCTGGCCAGATCTGCGACAGCCTCAGGACCTACGGCCGCTATCTGCGCCTGCGCTCGGCGGTGGTCTTCGGCGGCACCTCCATCCGTCCCCAGATCCGGGCTTTGGCCCATGGCGTCCACGTGCTGGTTGCCACCCCGGGGCGGCTCATCGACCTGATGAACCAGGGCCACTTGCGGCTTGACGCGGTCGAAGTCTTCATCCTCGACGAGGCGGACCGTATGCTCGACATGGGCTTCATCCGCGACGTGAGGAAGATTACCGCCGCCCTGCCCGATCGCCGCCAGACGATGCTGTTCTCGGCCACCATGCCAAAATCGGTCCAGGGTCTGGCCGACGGTCTGCTGAGCGACCCGGTACGGGTCGAGGCCGCCCCGTCGGCAACCACCGTCGAGAAGGTGGACCAAAGGGTCCTTTTCGTGCCCAAGGACAAGAAGCGGGCGCTGCTTGGCGAACTGCTGAACGACAAGAGCATCGAGCGGGTGCTTATCTTCACCCGCACCAAGCACGGCGCCAACCGCATCGCCCGGCACCTGCACCACAGCGGCATCCAATCGGACGCCATCCACGGCAACAAGACCCAGAACGCCCGGCAGCGGGCCCTCGAGGATTTCCGTTCCGGGCGCATCCGGGCGCTGGTGGCGACCGACATCGCGGCGCGCGGCATCGACGTCGAGGGCGTGACCCACGTCATCAACTTCGAGCTGCCCAACGATCCCGAAAGCTACGTGCACCGTATCGGCCGCACGGCACGCGCCGGTGCGGCCGGCATCGCCATCTCGTTCTGCGACCACGACGAACGCGCCACCCTGCGCGACATCGAGAAGACCATCCGCCAGAGCGTGCCGGTGATCGAGGACCACCCCTACCACGCGGCCGGGATCGCCAACGACCCCGGCCCGGCCAAGCGCGGCCCCCAGCGGAAGAAGCGCCCGGGCCAGCGCCGCCGCAACCCCCAGCGCCCCAGGTGGACGGCAGGTAAAGCAGCGTAGCCCCCGTGTCCGCTCCGGCTCATCGGCGCCCCTTGGTACAAAGCCAATTCCCGGCCGCGACACCCTTTACGGGCACACGCCCTGGAAGGCCGCCGGCTCAGGCGGTGCCGTTGATGGCGTAGTCGAAGATCTCGTAGCTGTCGAGGCCGCCCTTGGCGGCGCGGGCGGCGTAGCCGGCGTTCAGGGGCTCGGATAATATGAACGGCACCCGGCGTTCGGCGATGCCGCCGTGGGAGCGCAGGCGGTGGCCCTCGACGCCCGAGAGGTCGTGGGCGGCCTCGAACCCAACACGCTCTTCGGCCTGCTCGGCGCCGTGGTCGTGCTGTTCACCACGACCAGCTTCTTCACGCCCGTGATGCGGGTGCCGCCGTCGGCGGAAAAGTGGGCCGGGGCGCTGGCCGGAACCGTGGGCGGGGTGCTGGGCGGCATCTCGACCATATGGGGGCCGCCCATGTTGATGTATCTGGTCATGCTGCGGCTGCCCAAGGAGACGTTCATCCGCACCATCGGGCTGATCTGGTTCGTCGGCTCCATCCCGCTGATCGCCGCCTATGTGGACAACGGCATCCTGACGGCCGACGTGGCGCCCCTGTCCCTGCTGGCCTGCGTCCCCGGTCTTGCCGGCATGTGGGTGGGCCAGAAGATCCGCGGCCGGATCGACCAGGAGACCTTCCGCAAGGCGCTGCTGGTGACGCTGTTTGTCATCGGGCTCAACCTGATCCGCCGCGCCGTGTTCTGAGGGCGTGTGGCCTGTAAAGGCAGTTCGGGCGTCGCCTGCGGGTGGGTGGCTGGAGCCGGGAGGAGGCCGGAGCGCTTAACGGGACCGCGCCGAACGGCTGGAAGCGACCCCTTTCGGTTATTCAAGATGGTTGGCGCGAATGTCGGCTTTTGGATCGCAAACCGGTCGTCCAACTCCGACGATCGGTTAGGCTGCTGATAGCCAATAACTGCCTTGGCCAAATGTCAATTTTAGGCCCAAAATCGACATAGCAGCAATCGATTGCGAGCGCCCGTTTGCGGACGCGTTTAAGGCTATTCAGATTGAGCAATTTAACCCATGCCCCATAGGTGAAACACAACGAACTTGCAAGAACGGTACGGCGATTTCGTATGAACGATGGTCTAGCTAGCGGTCCGGTGCCGTTCAATTAACCCCCGATAATCACCTCCTCTCATCGTTAGTGGAGGCTTGCTTTAACAATTTTTGAAGCTGCTCGTCATCGGCATCATTTCCCATTTCCCTAATTAGAAGGGGAAACGTGCCTTGGGTCAGCAAGATAAAAAAGCGGTCCTCGAAATACGCCTTTAGCTCTTTGAACAGCCTTATCCGCGCGTCAGCCGTTGCACTTATAAGGCCCAACTGCTTTCGGTACTTTTGTACGAGAAGCGTAGAAATTCCCATAACCACAAGCGTTGGGACGTCCAGCACAGCGTCAAACCCAGTCACACCCAGGGAATCAGGATATTTCTCCCAATCCATTGCAATGAAACCACCGCCGATGACACCAATACCGCCGTTGACTTTTAATTTCCCTTTAGAATGACTTGGCACCCATTCATTAACAGAGCTCATAATATTCAAGATTGCTAAATTTTTTTTACTATACGCTGCGTCCAGTTCCTTGGCAGCTTCGGCTGTAAGGGTACGGTCGAAATCTTTAGCTTGAAGCTTGTCAAGGAACTTGAGCGTATTTTTTGCCTTCGCAGCAAAACTGCGCTGCTCCATTCTTGCGGCGAGCATCGTCAGCATCTGTGTTGCGAACGGGATGGTTGCTGCCACGAGCCCAAGGATTGCTTTTGCTAAAAGTATTTGGTCAACCATAACACCCCTAGTTACCGAAAACCCACGTATACCCCTCACTCTCCATCGTACATACTGGCTACGAGTATAGCCACTATTAACTGTATCGACAAGCTGAAATACCTTGCAGTCCAACTCGATCATTTGTGGCGAGGCGCCTGATTGGGAATGATTGTGGATCAAACGACCGCCCGTTTTGACTGCTTCGGGTCATAACCGGCGGTATGAGGCGTGTTGCGCGAACGACCGCTTTTCGATCCGTAAGCGGACCTTGTGCGCGGCCGCACCGAATGACGGCGCCTGGCCGATCCCGGCCGTTGGCGCTGGACGACCGCTCCGGCCCATCGGCGCACTTCGGCAGGCAAAGCCAATTCCCGGCCGCCACACCCTTTACGAGCACACGCCCTGGAAGGCCGCCGGCTCAGGCCGTGCCGTTGATGGCGTAGTCGAAAATCTCGTAGCTGTTGAGGCCGCCCTTGGCGGCGCGCGCCGCGTAGCCGGCGTTCAGGGGCGCCGAAAGTATGAACGGCACCCGGCGCTCGGCGATGCCGCCGTGGGAGCGCAGGCGGTGGCCCTCCAGGCCCGAGAGGTCGTGGGCGGCCGCCGACGATCCGATGACCGTCGCCGCGTCGCTGATCACGGCGACGTCGGGCTGGCGTTCGGCGGGCAGGGCAAAGGCGGCGCAGGCGGCGTCCCGGTCGTAGACCGCCTCGATGCCGGGCAGGGCGGCGGCGAAATCCATCACCTGGCCGGGGGTCACGGCCGCGGTGCAATAGACCCCGACAAAGCCGCCCAGGGCGCCGTGATGCACCACGTAGGGATCGGTGATGGTCAGGTGCACCTTGGCCGCGCCGGGCCCGAACTCCGCGTCGAGAATATCCTGGAGAAAAATGGCGTTGGGCGATCCGTCCGCCTTCGCCTTGTCGTTCATGCCGTGGTCGGCGATCAGCGCGACGACGGCGCCCAGCGCCTCCAGCCGCCCGAAGGCGTCGTCCAGCCTGGCGTAGAAATCGTCGGACACCGGGTCGCCCGGTGCGTGCTTGTGCTGGATGTAGTCGGTGAGCGACAGGTACATGAGGTCCGGCCGCTCGCGCTCCAGCAGTTTCACCCCCGCCTCCATGGCGAACAGGGACAAGTCGGCGGAATACACCTCGGGCAGGGGCAGGCCGACCAGGTCGAGGACGCCTTCGATGCCGTTTTCGGCCATGGTGCAGCGGTCCGCCTTTTCCGACGAGAAATTCACGCTGCCGCCGGAAAAGTCCATGTCCTTGCCGAGCACGCGGCGGAGCTTGTCCTTCGCCGTGATGGAGACCACCTTGCCGGTCTTCGAGAACTCGCCCAAGAGCGTGTCCGACCAGATGAACTTCGGGTCGTTCATCATGACCTCGGCCCCGGTCTCGGGATCGATGAAGAAATTGGCCGAGATCCCGTGGACCGCGGGCGGGCTGCCGGTGATGATCGAGATGTTGTTGGGATTGGTGAAGCTGGGCACGACGCCGTCGGCGATGGCGCTGAAGCCCTCTTTCATGAATCTCCCGATGTTGGGAAGGATGCCGTCCTTCAGGCCCTGGTCGAGATATCGGGGATCGCCGCCGTCGATGCACACCACCACCACGGGCCGCGAAGGCCAGCGGTAGGTGACGCCGTTCAATTCCACGGCAGGCCGCTGGCTCGTATCCATGGGGTCCTCCCGCTGTCGCCGCACGGGGCGGAAATCATCAGCCCTTTGCGGCCATCCTAACATGGGCCCGGCACCACGCGCGGTTTTAAAATCGTTCTAAATCACGCCCGTTCCCCGCCGCCGCCGGCGACGGACGGCGCCAGCAACCGGCTCAGGGGAATGGTGGTCAGCACCACGACGCCGACGGTCGCCAGGGCCACCGGCACGCTGGTCAGGTCGCCGAGCAGCCCATAGACCAGCGGGCCGGCCGCGCCGGCGCCGGTGCCGATGGTGTAGAACAGCCCGAAGGCGCGGGGCTGGCGCTCCGGGACCACGAATTCCGCGACCGTCCCGTAGAGCACCGAAGACGTGCCGTTGAGCGCCAGTCCGACCACCGGCAGGAAGGCCAGGGCCGGGTTCAGGGGCAGGGCCAGCAGCGCGAGGATCCCGGCGCCGGTGACGAGCTCGGTCAGCACCACCGTGCGGATGATGCCGAAGCGCTCGGCCAGCAGGCCGCACAGGAACTTCCCCGCGGCGCCCCCGGCGAACACCAGGGCGAGGGCGAACCCCACGTTCTCCGCCGCCGCCCCCTTGGCGATCAGAAGGAACGGCAGCAAGGTGAGGAAAGCGGTGCGGGTGGAGAAATCGACGACGGTGATGGCGGACAGCACCTGGAACCCCCGACGGTCGTGGATTCCCCATCCCCCTTCGCGGGCCGCGCGGGGACTCTTCCCGGGGTCCGCCGCGGGCGCCGCCCCGGCGCCGAGCCCGCGCAAGGCGAGGAAAATCCCCACCGCGCCGAGCACCCCGAAGGCCCCGAAGGCCATGGCGCTGCCGCGCCACCCGATGGCGGCGATGCCCAATGCCATGAGCGCCGGCATCGCCACCTTGCCCAGGTCGCCGGTGAAATTGTAGATGCCCAGCGCCGCCCGCCGCCTCCCCCCTTCGTAGGCCCGGGCGACCAGGGTCGACGATAGGGGATGCTGGGTGGCCGAGGCCGAGCCGATGAACACCAGCACCGCGATCAGGCCGGCGAAACCGCCGCTCAGGCCGAGGAAGACGAACCCCAGGCCCGCCACCGCCGTGCCCGCCGCCAGCAGGACCCTCTCGCCCCACCGTTCGGCGAGCAGCCCGGCGGGGATCTGGAACAGCGACAGCGCCCCCATGTAGAGGGACTTCAAAAGCCCCACCTGGGTGAGCGACAGCCCGAACCCCTGGGCCCACAGGGGAAGCAGGACGTAGAGGACATCGGAAAAGCCGTCGTGGAGGAAGTGGGCGGCGCCGCAGGTGCCCAGGGTCGCCCGCGCCCTGTTCCCGGTGCCGGCCGCCGCCGACGTGGCCCGCGCCGTCACTTCCGGCGCCGTCACCCGGGCCCTCCGGCGACCAGCAGAAGCTTGCCCTTGGTCTGCCGTCCCTCGATGGCCTCATGGGCCCGGGCCGCCTCGGCCAGGGGAAGTTCCCCGTGGATGGCGATGCGCAGGCGGCCGTCCGCGACCATGGCGAACAGGTCCGCCGCGCGGCCGCGGATCTCGTCGGCGTCCGCCGTGTAGTCGGCGAGATGGGGCCGGGTCAGGAACACCGAGCCGGCCTCGGCCAGGTCCAGGGGGTTGACCGAGGTCACGGCCCCCGAGCTGCCGCCGAACAGCGCGCAGGTTCCCCGGCGCCTGAGACAGCGCAGGCTGCCCGCGAAAGTGGCCTGGCCGACGGAATCATAGACCACGTCCACGCCCTTGCCGCCGGTCGCCTCCAATACGGCATCGGCGAAATCCACCTGGGTGTACAGGATGGCGGCGTCGGCGCCGAGGCGGCGCGCGATCCCGGCCTTTTCCTCCGTCCCCACGGTGGCCAGCACCCGGGCGCCCCGGTGGCGGGCGAGCTGGATCACCAGCTGGCCGACGCCCCCGGCGCCGGCGTGCACCAGGCAGGTGTGTCCGGCCTCCAGCGGGAACAGGGAATGGGTGAGGTAATGGGCCGTGCACCCCTGCAGCATTAAGGTGGTGGCGATCGGGAAATCGATGCCGTCGGGCACCCGCACCAGCCGCCAGGCGGGGACCACCGCGAACTCGGCGTAACTGCCCAGGCTCAGGCAATAGGCGACCCGGTCGCCGGTCCGCAGTCCGTCCACGCCGGCGCCCACGGCGTCCACCGTGCCGGCCCCTTCCATGCCGAGGGTAAAGGGCGGCTCGTTGCGGTAGGTCTGCAAATTCCTGTACACGCCCTGGCGCATGTAGACGTCGATGAAGTTGACGCCCGCGTAGGCGAGCCTGACCAGGACCTCGCCGTCGCCGGGTTCGGGCACCGGCACTTGGGCGAGGGTCAGTTCCTTCGAGCCGCCGTACGCGTTGACCTGGATCGCCCGCATGGTTTCCCCTCCCGGTTTTGTCAGTGCCGCAACGCCCGGGCCATGGCTTTTCCCACGTCCGACGGCGTGTCGAGCACGGTGACGCCGGCCTCGCTCAACGCCGCGTGCTTGGAGGCGTAGCTGCCCTTGTCGCCGATGACGATGGCTCCGGCATGGCCCATCCGCCGGCCCGCCGGCGAGGCGCCGCCGGCGATGAAGGCGGCGACGGGCTTGGTCATGGTGGCGGCGTACGCGGCCGCCTCTTCCTCCATGGAGCCGCCGATCTCGCCGATGATGACGACGGCGTCGGTGCCCGGGTCCCGGTCCAGGGTTTCCAGCGCCTCGCGCGTCGTGGTCCCGATGATCGGATCGCCGCCGATGCCGATGAAGGCGGACTGGCCGAAGCCGGCCTGGACCAGGTTGAGGCAGACCAAAGTCCCCAGGCTGCCGCTGCGCGAAATTACGCCGATTCGCCCCGCATGAAAGATGGACCCGGTGAAGGCCGGCATGAAACCGAGGAAACACTCGCCCGGCGTCACCAGCCCGGCCGTGTTGGGGCCGACCACCCGGGTGCCGCGTTCGCGCGCCGCGGCGAGCACGTACATCACGTCGTGCACCGGGATGTGCTCGGTGAGGATCACCAGCCCCTTGGCCCCGGCCTCGATGGCGTCCAGCGCCGCCTCGCGGACGCCGAGGGGCGGGATGAACAGCACCGAGACGTCGAAGCCGCCGTCGGCCATGGCCTCGCCGGCGCTGGCGTAGACCGGCACGGTGCAATGGGTGATGCCCGCCTTCTTCGGGTTGACCCCGCCGACGACGCGGGTGCCGTATTCCTGCATGCGTTCGGTCCAGAAGGTGCCCTGCTTTCCGGTGATGCCCTGGACCAGGACGCCTGCGTCGCCGCGCACGATCATCGCGCCGCCTCCACCGCCGCCTGGATGGCCTGGTCCATGGTGTCGAAGGGCTCGACCCCGAGGCGCACTTTAAGCATGGCGACGGCTTCCTTCTCGCCCGTGCCGTGGACGCAAAAGAACGTGCCGACCGTGGGTTCGAGCTCGTCCAGGGCGTCGATCACCCCTTCTACCATGACGTCGGTGCGGGCGAACGCCCCGCAGAAGTTGATGACGATGCTTTTCACCCCGGGATTGGAGAGCACCAGTTCCAGGGCCGGCCTGGCCTGGGTATAGGCCGCGCCCCCGATCTCCAGGAAATTGGCCGGGCGGCCGCCCAGATGGCGGACCACGTCCATGGTGGTCATGGTCAGGCCGGCGCCGTTGGCCAGCACGCCGACGTCGCCGTCGAGCTCGATGTAGCGCAGCCCCAGCTCCTGGCCGCGGGCCTCCAGGCCGGTGAGGCGCTCGGGCGTGCCCCTGGGCGCGATGCCGGGCTGGCGCTTGACGGCCGAGTCGTCGAGGGTGAACTTGCAGTCCAGGGCCACCAGGCCGCCCGCCTCGGTGACGGCAAGGGGGTTGATCTCGATCAGCTCGGCGTCGTTGCCGCGATAGGCCGCGTACAGCCGGACCAGCACGTCGGCGACGGCCGCCGCTTCGTCGCCCAGGTCGAGGCCTTCGAGCATGCTTTGCGCCGCCGCCCGGTCGAACCCGGCGCGGATGTCCACGGTGGCGCGGCGGACCCGGGCGGGGTCGGTGCGGGCCGCGTCTTCGATGTCCATGCCGCCGAGGGTCGAGAACAGCACCAGCGGCCCCTTGGACGGCGGGTCGTTGAGCACGGCGGCGTAGTACTCGCGGGCGACCGCGGCGCGCTCCTCGACCAACACGCGCTCCACCCGGTGGCCGCCGATGTCCATGCCGAGGATGGCCGCCGCCGCGGTCCGCGCCTCGTCGGCGCCGTCGGCGGGCCTGATGCCGCCGGCCTTGCCGCGCCGGCCGGCGGGCACCTGGGCCTTGATGATCACCGGACCCAAATCGCGTGCCGCCTCGGCGGCCTCGTCCGCGGTGGCGGCGCAGCGGCCCCGGGGCACGTCGATGCCCGCCGCGGCAAGCAGCGGCTTGGCCGCGTGTTCCTCGAAGTTCATCGGTTAATATTCACTTGCCGTAGCGCGCCCAGTAGGGGCCGAACAGCTCTTCCTCGGTGGGCTTGTTCTCGGGGATCACGGTCACCAGGTGGGTGACGTTGATGAAGTGCCGGTAGTTCAGGTTCTCGCTGATGGAATTGCCGGCCCAGGTGCCGCAGCCCATGCTGAGGGTGAAGTCGAGCCCGTTGTCGAAGCTGCCGCCGTTGCCGAACGCGTGGGCCTGGTTGACCAGCACGCGGACCACGTCGAGCTCCTCGGCGAGGCGCCGCGCGTGGTCCATGTCGGCGGTGTGGAGGCCCACCGAATGGCCGATGCCCTGGTAGCGGAGAATTTCGCGCACCCGCGCCACGGCGGCGTCGAAACCGGCGGCCCGGTAGACGGTCAGGACCAGGGAAAGCTTCTCGCCGGAGAACGGGTGGTCCGGGCCGGTGCCGTCGTCTTCGACCATGAAGAACCTGGCCTTCCCGGCCTCTTCAGAAAGGCCGACGGCGCGGGCGAAGACGTCGGCGCCCTTGGCGATGAGCGTGCGGTTGAGCCTGCCGTCCACCCACAGGGTGTCCTCG
>JACZWD010000075.1 GCA_022572335.1 Pseudomonadota bacterium | reverse complement strand
TTCCTTCTTGGTCCGGCCCACGATATTCGTCGTCAATTCGCCGTCGTGGACCGCGCCGCCGAGACTGAATTCCGCGAAGGCGCGGCGCCAGAACCCCCACTCCCAGGTCAGCCCCAGATAGGCCTGGCTGGTGTCGCCGGCGGTGTTGCCGGTAAAGCCGATATGGGGCCGGGGCGACCAGATGATGTCGAGCAGGTCCGGCGACACGAACAGGAACTCCAGGTTGACGTCGGGCCCCTCCTCCTTGTTGCTGCTGAACGGCCCCTGGTCGTGCGCCAGGAGACCAACGCGGATCTCGGAGAGGACGCCCCCGACGCCGCGGCCTTCGTCGGGCGGCGGTGCCCGGCGGGTCGCCGGTTCGACCGCCATTTCGCGCAACGGGCGCCTTTTCCGTTTTTCGGTGACCGGCTTCGGCTTCGGCGCCGGCGCGGCGTGGAGGGTCAGCGGATAGGGTTCGCTGAGAAACCTGTCCATGTCGTAGAGGGGAGCCGGCGATCCCGCCATGGCGCTGGACACGCATACAGCCAGGACCGCGGCGGCGCCGGCGGGTCCGATGAGAAACGGTTTCACGCCCTCCCCCCAATGTTATTCGCCCTGGCCCGCCAGGAATCCGGTCGGGAACGTTGCGCCTCTGCGGCACCGGGCGTTGCCGGCACCGGCGATCGAGCCCCCCCTCGCCAGGACAATACATTTCTACCGCCCGGCCTGTATGATTGTCCAGTGGCCGGGCGGTGCGCAGCCGCCGCGGGTGTGACGCCCCGGCGAGGGACCGGTCGAGAAAGAACACACGTCAAGACGATGAGCGGGACGCCGCCCCGGGCGGGGACGCCGGGGGCGGACCGTTCAGGCGCCTCTTCGGCCGGCGACCCGGGCCCCGCCCCGGGCGCATCGAGATCCGCGTCGCCGCCCGGGAGCGAAGGCAAGCGCCTGCGTCTCGGCCAAGCGCTGCCCGAGGCGCTGTACGCCGCCATGCCCGGCGTCCACAACCTTCCGGCCGACCTGACGGCGCGGGAGCGGGCGGCCATCCACATGTGTTACGGCAACGCCTTGGCGGCGCTGGCCAACCGGGAGGGCAACCGGGGCCTCTATCAGGTGGCGGCCCAGACCTACCAGGCGTCCCTGGAAGACCGGTCCAGGGAGGACGATCCGCTCGATTGGGCGCTCACCAAGAAACATCTGGGCGCGGTTCTCCAGGCCCTGGCCGAGCGCGCCATCGACAGGGAGACGCTCGCCGCCGCCGCCGACGTCTTGCGCGGCGCCCTCGACGTGCTGACCAGGGCCGAGTTCCCGCGCGCCTGGGCGGCAACGCAGAACCGGCTGGGTCAGGTGCTCTACAGGCTCGATTCGCGGACCGGCGAGCGCGCCACGCTCGGAGTTTCGCTCAACGCCTTCCAGGCGGCGCTCATGGTGTTCACGCGCAGCGAAACGCCCCGTCTCTGGGCCGAGGTCATGAACAACTTCGCCCAGGCGGCCCAGGTTCTCGGTCAGCAGTTGCACACCACGGAAGTGCTGACCAAGGCCGCCGATGCCTGCCGCAGCGCCCTGACGGTGCGCACGAAGGGCGCCGCCCCCCTGCCCTTCGCGGCGACCGAGAACACCCTGGGCTCGGCCCTGTTCCTGCCTGGCCGGCTGACCGGCGAATCGGCCCATCTGGAGGGCGCCGCCGAGGCCTTCGAAAAGGCGCGCGCCGTCTATACCGCGCCGGGTGCCGACGCCATGGCCGCGGTCACGGAAAAGAACCTGTCCCACGTCGAGCGCCTGCTCGGGGAGCCGGCGGCGGCGGCGACGCCACGCCAGGATAGCGAAGGGGAAGGCGCGGACCGGCCGGCCGCCCAGGGGCGGAGGCCGCCCAAGCCGGGGAAAACGCGCAGACGCCGCGGGTGATCATCCGCCGAGCGGGACCCAGAAGTCAGAAGTCAGGGATCAGGGATCAAGGCCCCGCGGACCCAGAAGTCAGAAGTCAGCAGACAGGAATCAGGGCCCCGCACCCCTCAGGCTGCGGCCCTGATGCCTGATGCCTGATGCCTGATGCTTGATCCCTGATCCCTGATGCCTGATCCCTGATGCCTGTCTTCTGTCTTCTGACCTCTGAGGAGCTACGCGCCCGCCCGCCGCCGCGGCATCGCGGATTACACACCCATGGATTATCTATCCTTGTCCCCATTGCCGCTTTCGGCGAAAAACTGGGCCAGATCGAAGGGGAAGCTGGCGTTCCCGCGGTCGGCCGACGGCGAGGGTCCATGGGCGATCAGCGCCGCGTCGGCCTGGGTGCGGGCGTCGGCCGCCCGGGCGGCGCCTTCCCGGCGGGCCGCGTCGGCGTGCCGGATGCGCTCGGTGACGCCCTTGACCCCGATCGTCTGGATAAGGTCCTCCATCGTGTCCAGGGAGAGCGGCGCGCCCGGCTTGGCGCAGTAGTACCCAAAGAGGACCTTGCTCGGACGGTATTCGGGGTCGTCGCCCCTGTGATCCCACTCGGTGGCGAACCCGAAGCACGCCCGGTCTGCTCCGACAAGCCTGTAGGGCTTGTAGAAAAACGGCCCCAGGGGCGCCTCGACCCTTCGCGATTCGTCCCACGCCTTGGTGTGGTTTTTGTTCAGGTTCCACGTCTCCACCATGTCGTCGACCATCAACTGGTACTCCAGGATAACCGTGAACACCGGAGTGGTGGTGGTGGAGTAGATGATCTCCGCCTGGGTGCCGCCGTCCCGGAACAGGGCGTACTCTTCGCGCTGCCAGATGTCGGTGAACCTCACCCGCTCGGGCGCGGCTCCCCGGAACACGTCGGCGGCGAAAACGATGCGCCCGTCGACGGCTCCAACCCTTTCGATGGTGGGCCGCTGATAATCGGAGACGGCGCATCCGCCCAGCACCGCCATCGAGACGGCGACGGCAAGGATGGGGCGGGACGCATTGGGGAATTTTTCACGCATGGGCTCTCTCCCGGTTGCCCGGTCGGTGGACCGGAATTCTACCCCCGGACGCCGCAACGGCGGGGGTAATTTCGCCTCAATTGATCGTGAGCGCGCCGACCGCCTGGCCGCGACGTGGACCCGCAGACGGCCATTCCGCTTGCTTCGCCGGCGCGGCCCGTTAAACATGGCCGCGGATCCATCCACAACGAAGGAAACAGGCAGTGAACTGGCGCTTTATCCCGGCCGGCATGGCAGTGGTCATCGTTCTCGCTTTCGCCCCGGCGGCGGCGAAGGAGAAGACGGACAGGCACGTGGGCTATTATTATCCGAAGCCGGTTTCGACCGAGGTCTACCGGTCCCGGGCGCGGACCCTGCCCGAAGCCAACCGCCGCCAGCGCATCGGGTTCGTCACCGGCGTGGTGAACGGAATGTTGAACCGGTCCTATCCGCCCGTGGCCGCCTTTTTCGCCAAGGGAAGCAAGGCCCAGAAACTGATCATCGTCAGCAACCAGGCCGGCCGGCTGGATACGGTCTATCGCGTCCGCGCCCTGTTGGCCACGTTGACCTCGTCGGCGCGCGCCACGCCCATCTTCCGCGAATTCAAGGTGGAAGACACCTTCAACTTTTTCGACATGGCGAAGATGCTCGGGTTCGAGCTGATCACGGTCAGCGACGGCGACACCTTCACCCACCAGGTCGCGATCAAGTGACGGCCGGCCCCGGCCCGGATCGTCACATCGCTCACAGGGGTTGTCTGCCGCCATCCGGATCGTCCCTTCTGCGCAATGCTTCCTTCGCACCGTAGCGCCGGGACACCCCCGGCGCAGTGACCGGGATCACAGTATTGAAGGCATCAAACGCAGAGGACGCAAAGGGACGCGGAGGGAACGCGGCGGAGCGGCGGAGAGCCCTCTCGATCGGCTCGGGATATTTCGAAACACACTCAAGAAATCCTCAGCGCACCTCGGCGGCCCCGGCGTTAAAAAAATCAAACGCAGAGGACGCGGAGAAGACGGGGAGAACGGGGAGAGGGCCCTAGCGCCGGCGCACGAACAGGAAGTCGCCGCCTTCGTGGCCGGCCTTGCGCACGTCGGAATACTGGGGCGTCTGGTCGGAACTGAGAATAACCGGGCGGCGCATCTGGCTGAACAGCTGGGTCCCGTCGATGATGGTGGTATTCGCCTTCAGGACATCGATGAAGGCGGCGGCGAAGGGCGAATGCTTGCCGCCGCCGCTGTCCGCCACCGGCTCCAGCCCCCCCGACGTCAGCGCCAAGCGGGCGCGTTTCCCGGCCATGCGCCGGATGTAATCGGGGGTGTTCTCCTTGATCTTGATGCCGCGGATCAGCGTCCCCGAATAGCAGCTGTCGGCGACCACCATGACGTGCTTGGCGTTGAGGGCGCGCAGCGCGCCGGTGATGGACGAATTGGCGACCCAATGGGTTCGCCGGTTGCGTTTGGCGTCCACCGGCAACCAGTAGCCCTGGTCCGCCCCCTCGTCGAGCCAGCCGTGGCCGGCGTAATAGATGAGCAGGTTGGTCGTGTCGTCCAGCGTCTCCCGGAAATCGTCCAGGGCCTCGATGATGTCGGCGCGGGTCGCGTTGATCAGCAGGGTGACGTCGAATCCGTAAGTGTCGCGCAGGATATCGGCGACGGCGCGGGCATCGAACTCCGCCGTCTTCAGGTGCGGCAGGTATTTGTATTCGTTGTTGCCGATGACCAGGGCGTAATAGCGCCCGAAATTTATGCCGCGGTACTTGGCCAGCCTGGCCTGGAGGACGGCCTCGGGCGATTTGGGCGCGGTGAGCCGCGCGGTGGCGGTCTTGGGCGCGCCGACAAAGCGGTCCAGCAGATCCTTCTTACGCAAATCGAATTCCCGCCCGGTGATCAGGCCGCCGTCCCTGAGCTGCTTGAGCACGGCGATCTGCCGCTGCAGGTCCGACTTCGGGGCCGCCGTCTCGGCCTTGCGTTTTTGCTCGGCTTTCGCCTTGCGCTGACGCTCCGCTTCCGCCTTCAGCCGCGCTTCCTCTTCCGCCTTGCGCCGTTCCTCGGCATCCTGGGTCAGGCGCGCCACCTGGGCCAGGAGGCTTTTCTGCTCCTCGCGCTGGCGGCGCAGCTCCTCGGACCCGCTGCCTTTGACGGCCTCCAGGGCCTTTTGCTTCGCCTCGGCTTCCCGCTTCAGGCGCGCGATCTCGGCCGTCAGGCGCGGGTCCGGACCGGCCCCGGCGCCGGCGGGTATCCTGGTCCCCGCCAGGACGTTGGTCTTGGTGCCTTGCGGGAAGCGCACCCGGACGAGGCTGTACTCCTTCCGGTCGCCTTTCTTCAGCCCCCGGGTCATCTCTTTAACGGACTTCAGAACCAGCCCCGAGCCCGGGTCGTACCATTTGGTTTCCGAGTACCCTTTCGGACCGGCAGGCGAGTAGGCACCAGTCGAGCCTTCGCTGACCGCATGTTCTTCGATCACATATGTGGAATACTGCAAGCCGTTAAGTTCCAGGATCTCCGTCCTCACGACTTCGAGGGCCACGGTCCAGGGCCGTGTAGTTGGAAATCCCGAGTAACCGGACTTCGATTCCTCCGAGTTGAATTTTACTTTTTTGCCAACCTTCAGCGGCCAGATGGTTTCCAACGCCGCCTTGCTCTCGGCATCGAGGTCGGACTCCCAATCCTGGCCTTCGTTGTTCAACCCACCGCTCAAATACACACTATCTCCGTGTTTTCCGAAGACGGCATAATATTTTTTCCAGTTGCCGGCGTCGGTCTTGAACCTGATGTCGAAACCGTCGCTTTTCGTGACGGTGTAGCCCCAGGTGTCGTAGGTAACGACGGTGCCGACGGGCAGGGGCTTGTACTTGGCCGGCGGCAGTTGCGGTCCGGCCTGCTCCGCCGGCGTGGCGGCGAAGGCGGGCGCGCCGGCGACGAATGCCCATGACGCTAACGCAAAAGCGGCGGAAATGATCAATGTATGATAGGCTGTCCGTGCCATCGTGAACCTCACCTGGGTTGGCGCGAGGCCGTTCCCGACCGGCTCCATCCGGGCGGAAATCCCATGCCGTTACCCGGATGCCCGCGCCGGTTGGTGGAAGCATACCAGAAATCCGCATTTCTGGCCATCCCGGGGGATGGCGCTAGGTCCGTGAGGTGACACGAACCTATACACCGCGCCATGCCCCCACCTCCGGCGAGCCGGGCCGGCGTCCTACCCGGCCACCGCGAGCGCCAATACGCTCGCGCTCCACACCATCACACCGGCGATCGTGATGCGAAATGTCTGACCCCACATGGCTTCCATTCCATATTCGGGGTGATCCTGGATCGGATTCTAGACCCACACAACCCGGCGCGGTGATGGCGATCACACGATCACAAGTGCCTGACATGTATCCGGGAACTCGTAGACATAAGAAAACCCCACCCGAAGGTGGGGCCGGGTCTTGATCCCCCTAACGCTTGATACCCATAAAGCGGATGGACGGAAACCCCCTCGACGGCCGCTGTCCGGCCCGCCGGGGCCGGCCTCAGCGCAGGCCGGCAAGCAGCGCCCTGGCCTGGCCGATGCACCCGATGTCCGCCATCCACGCGGCGCGGTGGGCGTCGCTCGGCAATCCGCCGGGCACCCGGTGCGCGACCAGGATCGTCTCGGTGGTTCTTCCGCTCATGCCGGCCAGGCTTTTCCTGCTCGAAACCCGCGCCAGATACCGGCCCCCGTCTGTCAGCGCGAGACCCTCCGGCCACCCGATGCGGTCGCTGCCGGCGGGCCATTCGACGGATTTCTCGGCGCCGTCGGGCAACGCCTTGACGGTCAGGATCTTGGCCATGCGGCTCTTTTTCCCGCGCAACACCGGCGTTGCGCCGGCGCGCACGCAGACGTTGACCGAACGCACCAGGTTGACGGCCCAGGCGTCGGCCGGATCGGCGCCCCGGCTGCCGCGCATGACGCCGAGCGCGCCCGAGGCTGCCGACGGGCCGCCGACGAGGCGCGACAGCGAGCCTATCAGGCCGGAGCCCCCGGGGACGCCGGGGCCGGCGCCGGGACGGCCGGAGAACGGTCCTTTCAACGTCGTCAACTTGCCGTCTTCCGCGATCAGGGTGACGCGGGCGCCGGCGGCGATGCCGAGCACCTTGGAGCCATCGATAACCTGGCCCGGCGCCAATTCGGGCGCCGTGGAGTCGATGACGATCAACTGGCCGGCAAAGGCCCCCTGGGCCATGGCCACCCACAGGAACGCCAGGAACGATGCCAGCACCGGACGCATGGTCATTTCTCCCGGAAAACGACGGTGGCGCCAACCTCGCCCGCCGCCAGCCGCGTTGCATGGAAGGCGGCCAGCCTATCATCGGGATGGTCCTTCAACAAGCCGGCGAAGGCGGCGCCGGCGCCGGGGTCCCCGGTTCGCATCGACTCGAAGGCCCTGAGGTAGGCGGCCGTGGCGGGCGATGCGGCGGCCTCGGGGGACAGCGGCTCGAAGGCCTCCACGCCTTTGCTCTTGCCCTTCAGGACCAAGACGCCGACGGGGCGGAACCGCATATCGGGGCAGCGCGACGCCGTGGCCCCGGTGACGCACATTCTGGTGCCCAGGTGCTTGTTCACGCTTTCCATGCGGGCCGCCGTGTTCATGGTGTCGCCGTGGGCCGTGTAGTCGAAAAAGGCCTCGCCGCCGAAATTGCCGAGCACCGCCATGCCGGTGTTGAGGCCGATGCGGGTTTCGCCGAATTCGATGCCGGCTGTCGTCCGCTCGGTGGCAAAGGCGTGGGCGAAGGCATCGAGGGCCAGCGCGCAGGCCATGGCCCGGGCCGGGTGGTCGGGCTGTTCCAGCGGCGCGCCGAAGAAGACGACCAGGGCATCGCCGACGATCTTGTCGATGGTGCCGTCGTGATCGAAGGCGATGCGGCACATGCCGTCCAGATAGCGGTTGAACAGGGGCAGCACGTCCGCCGGTTCGGACTTCTCGATCAGCGTGGTGAAGCCGGCAAGGTCGGTGAACAGGCAGGTGATCTCGCGCCGCTCGCCGCCCAGGGTCAGCCGGGAGGGATCGGCGATCAGCAGATCGACCACGGCCGGGGAGGTGAAGCGCGAGAACGCCTGGCGGAGGAACCGCTTCTGTTGGCGGTCCCGGCGGCCGAGATAGGCGCTGCCGACGCCCCCGGAGACAGCGAAGGCGAGGCTCGGCGTGACCAGCGGGATCAAGGCGCCGGCGAAATCGAAAAGGGCGAAGCCACCCACCCACAGCACCGCCAGGCCGCCGGCGCCTGCGCCGATCTTTGCCGGAACGGGCATGTCGAGGGCGGCGAGCAGCAGGCCGAGGACCGCCAGCGCCACCACCAGGGCCCCTTCTCCCGCCAGCCCCATCCCCGGCGCCCGGCGGCCGTCCAGCAACTGCGCCAGGGCGTGGGCGTGGATCAATGCCCCCGACAACGCGCCCCTGTCCTCGCCGTACGCCGCGGCAAACGGCGTGCGGTGACGGTCGCTGTGGGGCAGATCGGAGCCGATGACCACGATCTTGCCGGCCAGCCACGCCTTCGGGAGGAACCTGAGCGTGTGGGCCGGAAAGACGCGGAAGGCCGGTGTCCGGGCGTCGGGCCCCTTGCGGTAGGCGAGCGCAATCCTGGTCTCGGGAACCGGGGCGCCGAGGACCGCGGCCAACGCTCCGGCCAGCCCCCGGACCATGCCGTCTGCGCGGCGCCGGCCGGGGAAGATCCAGCGCACGGTGCCGTCGCTCGCGTCCGTCTCCAGATTGGGCAGGCCCTTT
The DNA here is from genome assembly GCA_022572335.1 of Pseudomonadota bacterium. Classification (GTDB taxonomy): domain Bacteria; phylum Pseudomonadota; class Alphaproteobacteria; order Rhodospirillales; family 2-02-FULL-58-16; genus JACZQZ01. The sequence goes on along the minus strand of JACZWD010000075.1, from coordinate 2,274 downwards.
TCCAGGCCCTCGAGATAGTCCTCAAGAAAGGCCGCCTGCCGTTCGGTGAGCTTGTCGTCGCTGTCGGCCCAGGCGACCACCACCGGCACGCCGAGGGCCTTGAGGACGGCGCGCAGTTCGGCGTCCTTGGCCGCCTCCGTGGGCTGGTCGAGAAGGATGTCGAGACCGATGGCGCGCACGCCGGCGGCCTCCAGCGTGCGCAGGAGGTCGGCCAGGAAACGGCGGTCGAGCGGCGAGCGGTAGGGCAACGCCGCCAGGGTGTCCTCGGTGACGGCGACGACGACGATGTCGGGATGCTGGGGCTCGGGCGGCGACAGGGTGGCGACGCGGATGTCCGCGACCCGGTTTTCCACCCACCCGACGAGAGGAAACACCCACGGCGCGGATACGCCGACGAGGGCGGCAAAGGCGATGATCGCCGTTGCCGCCACCACGTGCTTCGCCCACGGGGGGGGCGCCATCAGACCACCGCCCGCGGGACGGCGGGACGGCGCGCCGCGCCCCCGGTTGCGCCGGCACCCGGCCGTTCACCGCCCCGGGCCGGCATCACCGCCACCTCAGCACCTCCCCCCACGTTTTCTCCGGGCGTCCCCGGAGTCCCGAATCCGGCATGTCGGTCATCGAACAGGGGCTCCCGGCGCCCCTCACCTGATGAGGATCGTGCCGTGCATCCCGAACGCGGCGTGAAGCGGGGCCGTGCATTCCAGCTCATAGGCGCCCGTCCTGACCGGGACGAACTCAAGGGTCTTCGCCTCGCCCGGGGCGAGGGCGATGGATTTGAGGGCGGGCTGCGCGGTCTCGCCGGACCGCGTGATGAGTCTGCCCGGCGCGATGGCCTTGAAAAACCCGTCCGAGACGAAGAAATGGGTCGAATCACCGCCGTTCTCTATCCTCAGCCGGTAGGGCGTGCCGGCGCGGAAGGTCAGCGTACCGGGCGAAAAGGCGTATTCCGAAAGCACGACGGTGGGCGTTTCGGCCCGCGGCCAGTCGGCGGACGCGACGCGTTCGCGGGCATCCCCCACATATCCCGCTCCGGGGTCGCCGAAGACGTCCTGCGCGCCGGCGCATCCTCCGGCACCGCCGACCGCCAGCACCGCCAGCACCGCCAGCGCCGCTTTGCCCGCCTGGGCGAAGACACCTCGCTCGATCGGAATGACGGTACGGCCCTCCATGGGTTTCCCCCTGGTCCCGGGATCGTCAACCGGCCAGCGCCACCCGGGCCGGCGATAGGGGCAACGGCGGCGCGCTAATACCGAGGAGCGCTGATCGACAGCTTCAGGAAATAGGCTTGGTGAACGGTGCTACACACGACTTGCCCCCTGCACGGTGTCCGGCGCCGTGGAAACGGCCGCCACCGCCCCGATCATCCTTCGCCGCCGCCGCCCCGTCAACAGTATCGGTGCCCCGTTCCTGTCCCCGGTACCACCGGAGGGCCGACGGGGCCCACCGCGGGCCGTCAGGAAATCCTTAGACCTTCAAATTAAGACACCTTTTAAGACGACTCTATCCGAGGATCATCATGGACGGGAAATACCAAATTATATCAACAATATAAGTTTCCTCGCCCCTGCTTTTCTTAATAGCCGCCACCGCCTGATCGTGCGGCGAAAGGCAGGGCTATCTTCGAATTACCGCGTCTGAATATGTATATTACCCAATATGGGGTATTACATTTGTAGGGCGGGTATGATATGGTACGTATAGTAACAATACGGATAAAATACGGATAAAATACGTATGAATAGTCCCAATTCATACGTCCAGGGAGGTTGGGTGAAGCGCGGCGCGGCGGTTGTTCTCGGTTCCGTGTTGCTCGGCGCATGCGCCATTCCGGTGCCGCTGAGGATCACGTCGTGGGCCTTGGACGGCATCGCCTACCTGGCGACGGAGAAATCGGTCACCGACCACGGCATATCGCTGGTGGCGCAGCAGGACTGCGCGTTGTGGCGCGGCTTCATTGGCGAACAGATCTGCCGGAGCGAAGACGGGACCGCGATCACGGTGGCCGCCGCCGAAGGGCCGGCCTCCGGCTTTGGCGCGGAAACCGGAGCGGCTTTGGCCGGGTCTGGGTCCGACGACCGGACGTTGGCGACCCTGGCACCCGCGGCGGGTCCCGCCGGCCCGGATGTGGCGGCGTTTGGCGCCGCGCAAAAGGTAAGCGGAAAAACAGCGGAATACCGGCAGGACAAGGTGGTGGTGGGCGTGTCCTGGCGGCTGGCCGCCGAACCTATCGGTGAAGACATTCCCATCCTGCTGACCGCCGACGAGGTGGTC
>JACZWD010000074.1 GCA_022572335.1 Pseudomonadota bacterium | reverse complement strand
AGGAGCGCGTCGCGCCTTGGTGTGCGTGCACCACAAGCGGCGCGCGACGACGTCCGGAAGCCTCGCAACGCCGCCCTTCGGGTCGCTTTTCCCGTCCCCTCGGGGCGTCGGGAAGGCTTTCCGATGGGCCGCCATCGCCTGCGCCTCCCCTCCTACCGAGGAAACGGGAAAAGCGATCGTATGGGTGCACTTTAGCTGATGCAGGCCACTAGGCCCGGCCCGCGGCGGAAGCGGAACCCCACCCTCCGCAGACAACGAGACTCAAACGGGGCCGGAAACCCGTGTGCTGTCCGCATGATTCATACAATTTGGATAGAATTTTATACAATATTTATCGTATTTATATTCATATTTATTGAATTTCATATATATTTGTATTGACGTGTATTATATTTTTGTATTAATACACGTTGACTGCGCGGATAATTATTGGTAATTTACGTGAGAATTATTAACATCTTCCGCCGGGCCTGAGAGACGCGGTGCCGGAAGCCGTCGTCACCGTAGGGACCGAGGGACGGGTGACGACAAAACCGAACCCATGCCGGGGCGCCCACCGCGGGCCGTGCCGGTGGACCCCCTGTTGCAGTGATCGGGCCGGCGGCAATGGCTGGCCGCCCGACGCAATCGCGGCGGCGCCCGCCGGGGCTTTCCGCCGCCGCAAGGACGCCGCGCCACAGGGACACGGCGCCCGCAAAACGCAGGGAGAGGCACGAATGTCGAACGGACCCAAAACGCCGAACACATGGTACGCGACCGCCGCCCTTTTCTCCCTGGCGGTCGGGGCGTTTTACCTTGTCGGAGCTTTGCCCTTCGTCGACACCGGGATTCTGGCGGCGCAATTCACGTTTTTCGGGCACCCGGCCACCTTCGGCCCGCTGATCGCCACTATCCTGACGGCGACGGCGCTTTGCCTTGTTTACACACTCGTCCGTCGGGCCGGGCAGAACCCGTCGCGCCGGCGGCGCCAGCACGACATCGTTCGCCATCGGCAAACCATGATGAACGGCGCCGTCGACCACAGCTCCGACGGCATCCTGTTATTCGATGGGACCGGGGTCATCCTGGACGCCAATCCCACCGCCCAGCAGATGCTCGGCGCGGACGCGCCGGACGACGGCGCGCAAACGCTGGTTGGCCGCCATATCGGCAGCCTCATACCGGACGCCGCCGCTCTCATGACGCGCCCCGATTCCGCCGCCGCGCCGGTGCCCGGCATCCGCCGTCGCGAGATGATGGCGTACCGGTTGGACGAGTCGGCCTTTCCCGTCGAAATCGCCATGCGCGAGCTGGTCGATGACGGCGGGTCCTGGCAGATCGCCTACGTCCGCGACATCACCGATCGAAAAGCACACCACGATGCGCTGGAACACCAGGCGCTCCACGATGCGCTGACGGGCCTTCCCAATCGGACGCTCCTCTATGATCGCATGCACGACTGCAGTTACCGGGCCCGGCGCACGGGGGACCGGTTCGCCCTGTTGGTTGTCGATCTCAACCGGTTCAAGGAGATCAACGACACCCTCGGCCATCACATCGGCGACCTGGTGTTGCAGCAGATCGCCGCGCGCCTGACCAAGCTTTTGCGCACCTCCGACATGATCGCGCGACTGGGCGGGGACGAGTTCGCCATCCTTTTGTCCCCGGTGCTGGACAGGTTTGCCGTGACCAACCTGAGCGAGCGCCTGAAGAGGGCGCTGGACGCGCCTTTGCTGTGCAAGGGGCTGACGCTGGACGTGAACGCCAGCGTCGGCGCGGCGATCTTTCCCGACGACGGAACGGACATGACGGAGCTGTTACAAAAGGCCGACGTCGCCATGTACGTGGCCAAGAACGCGGGACTGCCGATGGCGTTCTACTATGAGGATCAGGATCATCACAGCGCGCGCCATTTGACCCTGGTGAGCCTGACCGGAGAGCTCGGCCGCGCCATCGAGCGCGAAGAGCTCGAGCTTCACTATCAGCCCAAGATATCCATTCCGACCAGCAAGGTGATCGGTGTCGAATCGCTGGTACGGTGGCGTCACCCCGTATACGGGTTTGTTCCGGCGGAAGAGTTCGTCGCGGTCGCGGAGCGTACCGGCCTGATCCACAATCTCACCGAGTGGACGTTGCGGTCCTCCATCGAGCAATGCGCTCGCTGGCGCGCCGCCGGCATCGACCTGACCTTGTCCGCCAACCTGTCGGTGAAAATCCTGCAGGACAACGACCTGCCTCAATTGATCGAGAACCTGCTGGACGGATACGGCGTGGAGCCGGGGCGCCTGATCCTGGAATTCACCGAGGATGCGATCACCGTGGATATGGAACGGTGCAAGGCGAACATCGTGCGTCTTGCCGAATATGGCCTGAAAATCTCCATCGACGATTTCGGCGCCGGGTATTCCTCGCTCGCCTGCCTGAAGGCGCTGCCGGTGCACGAACTCAAGATCGACACGTCCTTCGTCCGCGACATGCTGGAGGACGAGGACCACCAGACCATCGTCAGGTCGACGATCGATCTGGCCCACAACCTCGGCCTGACGGCCTGCGCCGAAGGGGTCGAATCCGTCGAAACCCTCGCATTGTTGGCGGCAATGGGATGTGACGCCGCCCAGGGCTATTACATCGGCAAGCCCTTGTCCGTCCCCGACTTCGAGGATTGGTTCCGCACCTGGCAGGCCCCGAAAGAGGTGCCCCGGCTGGTGTCCGTCGCCGGCTGGCGGTGAATGATACAGATACGGCCGGCTCTCCGACCGCCTCATTGCCCGGTCGTGGGTTGATTCTCCCGGAATTTGCGCCAGCGGACCACATTGCGGTTGTGCTCGCCGAGGGTGCGGGCGAACACGTGGCCACCGGTGCCGTCGGCGACGAAATAGAGATACTCGGTGGCGACCGGGTCGAGGACCGCCGCCATCGCCGCCCGGCCCGGATTGGACACCGGACCGGGAGGCAGGCCGTCGATCAGATAGGTGTTGAACGGCGAGGGCGTTTTCAGGTCGGCGCGGCTCAGCGGCCGGCCCAGCGGCCCCCGTCCCCCGGTCAAGGCATAGGCCACCGTCGGATCCGATTGCAGCCGCATGCCCTTGCCCAGGCGATTGAGGAAGACGGCGGCGATGCGGCTCCGCTCCTCGGGCAACGCGGTTTCCTTCTCGACGATGGAGGCGAGGATCAGCGCCTCGCGGGGGCTCTTCAGGGGCAACCCGGGGGCGCGGGACTCCCACAGCCGGGCAAGGGTCTCGTCCATGGCCGCGCGCATGCGGGTGACCATGGAATCCCGCCGCTCGCCGTAGGAAAAGTGATAGGTTTCCGGCAACAGGGTCCCCTCGCCGGGCGGTGACGGGAGATCACCCTCCAGCCCCGCGGTCCGGTTCAGTTGGGCCAGCACCTGCGTCGTCGTCAGGCCCTCGGCCACGGTCAGCCGGCGGACCACGGTTTTGCCGCTTTGCAGCAGCGCGAGCGCCTGACGCGGGCTGATGCGCGCCGCAAACGCGTACTCGCCGGCGCGCAGGCTCTTGTCCCGGCCCGAGAGCCAGGCGCCGACACGAAAAACCAGCGGATACGGAAGCACGCCGGCGGCGGCCAGTTGGGCGGCGATGTCGTCCAAGCCGGCGCCGCGGGGAATGATCACGGTCGTCGGGACGGCCAGGGGCCCGGGCCGCACGAACTGCGCATAGGCCCAGACGGACACGGCGGTAAAGACGACGCCCAGAAAAACCAGAACCAACCCGATGCGTCGCGCGAACGGGCCCATGATGCTAATACCAAGGAGCGCTGATCATGACCCGACGAGCCGGCTTACCAAGGTTTTCGGCCCTAAGCGTGCGCCGTGGCGATGCGGGGCATCGCAAAGGGTGCGCGACGCCGTCCGAAAGCCTTGGTAAGCCGCCGTTGCGGTCGCGTATGCGGCCCGTCGGGGGGCGTCGAAAAGTTTTGACGATGCACCGCATCGCCTGCAACTTTCCTCCTACCCGACGAGCCGCCTACGCGATCTCTATGAGTCATGATCAACGCTCCTTGGTATTACACGTCAAGCCACCGCTTTGAGGACGAGGGAGACGTTGGTTCCACCGAACCCGAAGGAGTTGGAAAGCACGGCCCGGACCCTGCGCTCCTTGGCCTGGTGGGCAACCAGGTCGATGTCGCAGTCTTGGGGAGGGTTGTCCAGGTTGAGGGTCGGCGGCACCAGCCCGTTGACCATGGCGAGGATGGAATAAACGGCCTCCACGGCGCCGGCCGCCCCCAGCAGATGGCCGATGGCGGACTTGGTCGACGACATGGATATCTTCGACGCCGCGTCCCCGAATACCCGTTTCACCGCTTCCAGTTCGATCTGGTCGCCGAGCGGCGTCGAGGTGCCATGGGCATTCACGTAATCGATGTCGGCGGGCGTCATCCGCGCCCGCGTGAGCGCCGTCTTCATGCAGCGATAGGCGCCGTTCCCGTCCGCCGCCGGAGCGGTGATGTGATAGGCGTCCCCGGACATGCCGTAGCCGACCACCTCGGCGTAGATCCTGGCCCCGCGGTTCCTGGCGTGCTCCAGTTCCTCGAGCACCACAACCCCGGCGCCGTCGCCCATGACAAAGCCGTCGCGGTCCTTGTCCCAGGGCCTGGAGGCCCTTTCCGGCGTATCGTTGAAGTTGGTCGACAACGCCTTGGCACGGGCGAAACCGGCCATGCCGAGACGGCACACCGCCGCCTCCGCCCCGCCCGCGACCATGACGTCGGCATCGTCCAACATGATCATGCGGGCGGCGTCGCCGATGGCGTGCGAGCCGGTCGAGCACGCCGTCACCACCGCGTGGTTCGGACCCTTGAAGCCGTAGCGGATGGCCACATGTCCCGATATCAGGTTGATCAGGCTGGCCGGAATGAAGAACGGACTCAGGCGCCGTACGTGGTACCCCTCGACGATCACCGCGCCCTTGGAGATCTCGTACAGGCCGCCGATGCCCGAGCCGATCAGGACGCCGGTGCGGCAACAGGCCTCGTCGTTCTCCGGCGTCCAGCCCGAATCCTCCACCGCCTGCTGTGCCGCGGTCAGGCCGTAGACGATGAACAAGTCCATGCGGCGCTGGTCCTTGGGCGGCACCCAGTCGTCGATGTTGAACAGCCCGTCACCGGTATCGCCGTTAGGCACCTGTCCGGCGATCTTCGACGTCAGGTCCGAAACGTCAAACGACTGGATGGCCCGGATACCGGACCGGCCGTTGATCAGGCGCTCCCAATTGACCTCGACCCCGCACCCGAGGGAGGTCACGAGCCCAAGTCCGGTGACAACCACACGTCTCATGATTCCCCGCGATCCGCTGACGGCCTGGTGAATCGGCCGAAACGCCCGGCAGCCGGGCGCCCCCGATCCGAATTCAGGCGCTCTGGGAAGCCTGGGCGCTGATGAAGTCGATGGCGTCCTTGATGGTCAGGATTTTCTCTGCGGCGTCATCGGGAATCTCGCAGCCGAACTCCTCCTCGAAGGCCATGACCAATTCGACCGTATCCAGGCTGTCCGCACCCAGGTCGTCGATGAAACTGGCGCTCTCCACGACCTTCGATTCCTCGACGCCAAGATGCTCCAGGACAATCTTTTTCACCCGATCGGCGACATCACTCATATTCTGTTCCCTCGACTCAAAGTTCCCAAGAATCAACGATTTAGATGGTTTCCCACGAGATCTGACCGGCCGCGCCGGGCGGCAGAAGGTCCCGCTTCCTAACACACTTTTCAGACCATGGCCAGCGCCCAAGGACCCGGTGACGGGCGGCTATATCATTGCCAGTCCGCCGTTCACGTGCAAGGTCTGGCCGGTGACGTAAGAGGCCTCGTCGCTGGCCAAATAGACGACGCCGGCGGCGACGTCCTCCACCGTGCCCAAGCGGCCGGCGGGGACCGCCGCCAGGAAACGGTCTTTCCGGTCTTCGGACAGGGACTCGGTCATGGCGGTGACGATGATGCCGGGCGCCACGCAGTTGCAGGTGATGCCGCGCGACGCGACCTCGTGGGCCAGCGACTTGGTCATGCCGATCAGGCCGGCCTTGGAGGCCACGTAATTCGCCTGGCCCGGATTGCCCGTCACCCCGACCACGGAGGCGATGGAGATCACCCTGCCCCAGCGGTTTTTCATCATCCCCCGCAGGCACGCCCGGGTCAGCCGGAAGGCGGCGCCCAGGTTGACGTCCAGGACCCGCTGCCAGTCCTCGTCCCGCATGCGCACCATCAGGCCGTCCCGCGTCAGGCCGGCGCCGTTGACCAGGATGTCGACGCGCCCCATGGCGGCCGTCGCGTCCCTGGCCAAATCCGCCTCGGCGCCCTCCCGGCCCAGATCCGCGGGGACCACGTGGGCGCGTTGCCCCAGGTCCTGTGCCAGCGCCTCCAGGGCGTCGACGCGCGTTCCCGACAGCGCGACGGCGGCGCCACGGCCATGCAGCGCCTTGGCGATGGCGCCGCCGATACCCCCGGACGCGCCGGTGACCAGGGCGCTTTTCCCGCCGAGATCGAACATGCCTGCCCTCCCCTTGCCTGCGGCAACGGCGGAATACCACGCCAGACTATCGCGCCATTCCGCCGCAAATCATACGACCGCCGATTCCGCCTCTCCGCTGTCGAAGTCCGTCTCCGACCCGGCGAGCGCCCCCCACTTAAAGTGTCTTCAGGAACGCCTCGATTTCCGCCGGCGTGCCGACGGTGACGCCCCCGAGGCCGCGGTCGATGCGCCGGGTCAGCCCGGTCAGCACCCTGCCGGCGCCGATTTCGACCAGGGTGTCGACATCGTGGTCGCGCATGTACAGCACGCTCTCGCGCCAGCGCACCATGCCCAACACCTGCTCCACTAGGCGTTGGCGGATTTCGTCCGCGTCCTCCAGGGGCGCCGCGGTCATGTTGCAGATCAGGGGCACCACGGGGGACGCCATGGGGGTCTCGGCCAGGGCTTCGGCCATGACGTCGGCCACCGGCGCCATGAGCGGAGAGTGGAACGGGGCGCTGACCGGCAACATGATGCTGCGCTTGACGCCCCGTTCGGCGGCGATCCCGACCGCCCGCTCGACGGCCTCGCGCGAGCCGCTGATAACCACCTGCCCCGGCGCGTTGTCGTTGGCCGCCGCGCACACGCCGCCGGCGTCCCCGGCGACGGCGCGCGCCTCCGCCACATCGAATCCCAGCAGCGCCGCCATCGCCCCCTCGCCCACGGGCACCGCCTCCTGCATGGCGCGCCCGCGGGTTTTCAAAAGCGCCGCCGTATCGGTGACGGAAAGACACCCCACGGCGGCCAGGGCCGAATACTCGCCGAGGGAATGGCCGGCGACGAAGGCCGCCGTTTGGCTAAGATCAATCCCGCCGTCCTCGGACAGCACCCGCATCACCGCCAGGCTGACGGCCATGATCGCCGGCTGCGCGTTCTCGGTCAGGAGCAATTCGTCGTCGGGGCCTTCGAACATCAGCCTGGACAGGTTCTGCTTCAGCGCCTCGTCGATTTCCTCGAAAATCTCTTTGGCCACCTGAAAGGCCTCGGCCACCTCGCGGCCCATGCCGACGGCTTGGCTAGCCTGGCCGGGGAAAACGAAAGCGCGTGACATGGCCCGTGACATGGTTGAGACCTCCCTCGGCGCCAGTTTAGGAGGCTGGTGGGTAAATCTCCATCGCGCCGCTGTCAAGGGCCGCCGGCGGCCCCCTTATTTACTCCCCCTCCCCGCTTGCTTGGCGGGCGCGAACCTGTATAGTGCGCCGGCTTTGACATAAGCTTCCTGCCGGGAATGGCCCGGCTATGCCCGCAAACGTTGGCGGGTTGAGACAATCCGAAGGGAGATCAAAACGTGGCTTTTTACGAGAGCGTGTTCATCGCGCGCCAGGACGTATCGACGTCCCAGGTCGACGGCCTGACCGACACTTTCGAAAAAATCATCAAAGACCTGGGCGGTTCGGTGACCAAGAAGGAGTCCTGGGGCCTGCGCACCATGGCCTACAGGGTCAAGAAGAACCGCAAGGGGCATTACGTTCTCATGAACATCGACGCGCCCGCCGACGCGATCAAGGAAATGGAGCGCCAGATGAACCTCAACGAGGACGTCATCCGCCACCTGACGACCCGCGTCGACGAGCTCGAGGAAGGCCCCTCGGCCGTTCTTAAGGCCAAGGAACGCGGCGACGACCGGGGACGGCGCCCCGGCCACGACGGGGACTACGAAAAACGCCCGTCCTTCAACAAAGGCCCCGGCAAGGACGCCAAGCCCGGGCCTGATGATTCCAAAGCCAAGGACGCCAAGGCCGGGCCCGATGATTCCAAACCCAAGGACGACAAAGCCGGCAAAGCCGGGGTCGATGATTCCAAACCCAAGAACGACAAGGCCGGCAAAGCCGGGGACGAAAAAGCCGAAGGAGGGGACGAATGACCCCCGCGCGCACTGGCGGCGGCAGGTCCGGCGGGTCTGGCGGGTCTGGCGGGCCTGGCGGACCGAGGCGGCGTTCTTTTTTCCGCCGTCGTAAATCCTGTCCCTTTGCCGGGCCCAAGGCCCCGAAGATCGATTACAAGGACGTCAAGCTGTTGTCCCGCTTCACCTCGGAGCGCGGCAAGATCGTGCCCAGCCGGATCACCGCCGTTTCAGCCAAGAAACAGCGCGAATTGGCCCGGGCGATCAAGAAGGCCCGTTTCCTGGCCCTGATTCCCTATATCATCAAGTAGGCCGGAGAAACGGCGGCCCAGGCGTGTCCCTTGCCGGGAGCGCGTAAGGAGAACCCCATGCCCAAGGAAACGCTGATCGCCATCGGCGCCGGCGTTCTGAGCGCCACTTTGGCGACCGCCTTCCTGAGCCGGGCGCCGGGGGCGCTGTTTTTCGTCTATCTGGCGTCCCTGCCCCTGTTCATGGCCGGGCTGGCCTTGGGCCCGAAAGCCGGGATGGTCAGTAGCGCCGTCGGGTTCATGGCCGCCGGGCTGGTCGGCGGCGGCCTGTCGGCCGGGGTGTTCGGATTGATGCAGGCCCTTCCGGCATGGATGATCGTCAGGCAGATGCTGTTGCAAAGGCCGGCGGGTGCGGGTGCGGGTCCCGGTCCCGGGTCCGGCCCCGAGTCCGGCCAGGGGGCCGCCATCGAATGGTATCCCCTCGGCGACATGTTGTGCTGGCTGACGATGCTGGCGGCGGGGTTGCTAGTGTTCATGGCCGTGGCGGCGGCCGGCGAAAACGGCCTGTCGGCCATGGTGGCCCTGAACCTGGAGCAAATCCTGCAATCCCTCGCGCCGGAGATGGACCCGGGGCGCCTGGAAGCCACGGTCGGCATCATGGCGCCCCTGTTTCCGGGCGCCGCCGGCGTGTCGTGGCTGTTGATGATCATCGTCAACGTCTCCCTGGCCCAGGGACTTCTGGTCAAGTTCGGCCATAACCTGCGGCCTTCCCCTGCCTACGGCAAACTGCAACTGCCACAATGGATGTCTTGGCCGTTGGTCGGATCGGCAGTATTGGCGTTGCTGGGAACGGGAGAAATGGAGTATACCGGCCGCAACCTGGCGATGATCCTGGCGGTGCCGTACTTTTTCTTAGGGCTAACGGTGTTTCATGCCTGGGCCCATCGGATTTCCTTCACCGGCACGGTGCTGGTGTTCTTCTACCTGATGCTGGTGATTTGGGGATGGTCGGCGCTGATGGTGGCCGGCATCGGCGTCATCGAACAATGGACCGGCCTTAGCCGGCGCATGGCCGGGGTTGACGAAAACGGGCCGCCGCAAAGTTAACGACAACGATAAACCGGGCCACGGGCCCGCCATGCGCTTAAGGAGCGAAAACGATGGAAGTGATTCTGCTGGAACGGATTGAAAAGCTCGGTCAGATGGGCGACGTGGTGAAGGTCAAGTCCGGCTACGCGCGCAATTACCTGCTGCCCCAGAAAAAGGCCCTGCGCGCCACCGACGCCAACAAGCAGCATTTCGAGGAGCAACGCGCCCAGCTTGAGGCCGCCAACCTTGAACACCGCTCCGAAGCCGAGAAAGTGGGCAAGAAAATGAAAGGGCTTTCCGTGGTCATGGTCCGCCAGGCCGGCGAGGCGGGACAGCTTTACGGCTCCGTCAACGCCCGCGACATTTCCACCGCTGTCACCGAGGCCGGTTTCACCATCACCCGCCAACAGGTCGAGCTCAACCAGCCGATCAAGGCGTTGGGCCTGCATCCGGTCCGGGTGTCGCTGCACCCCGAAATCGACGTCGAGGTCATCGCCAACGTCGCCCGCTCCCAGGACGAGGCCAAGGTCCAGGCCAAGACCGGCAAGGCCGTCGTCAGCAGCGAGGAGCAGGAAGCCCCGGCCCCCGCGGCCGCCCCCGAGGCCGATGCCAAGACGGGTGCCAAGAAAGCAACCGGCGCCAAGAAGGCGGCCGCCGATCAAGACGAGGCGACCATGGCGGTCGAGGAAGCGGCCAACGAAGCGGTCAGCGAACAAGCCGAGGAAATTTTCGAGGAAGGCGCCGCGCCCGCGCCCGAGAACGAGAACGAGAATGAAGAGAAGGCCGCCGACGCGGACGGCGAGGCCCCGGACGCGGGCGGCGAGGCGGAGAAAAAATCCAAATAAAATCCACGGTCTTGATAATAAACCGGCAACGGCGCACCCCAACGGATGCGCCGTTTTTATTTTCGCCATCCGGGCCGCCTGAGGAGACTCCCCGCCATGGCGTTCGCCAAGTCCAAGCTTATACACAGGAATCGTCCTTTATCCCCGCTATTCTCTCTGGCCCGCCCGGGTCATTTTCCCTAGCTTCGCCAGATGGCGACGACAACGGCAAGAACCCCCCCGGGGGACCTCGACGGCGGCGGAGACACCACTCAGGGCGGTCAGGGCTCCCACCCGTTCCGCACCATGCCCCACAACCTGGAGGCCGAAAAGGGGCTGTTGGGCGCCATTTTCATCAACAATCGCGCCTATGAGACGGTCTCGGAATTCCTCAGGCCCGAGCATTTCGCCTATGCCCAGCACGGGCGCATCTTCGAGGCCGCGGCGGCGCTCATCGAAAGGGGCCAGATCGCC
>JACZWD010000256.1 GCA_022572335.1 Pseudomonadota bacterium | reverse complement strand
AGGAGGAAAGTTGCAGGCGATGCGGTGCATCGTCAAAACTTTTCGACGCCCTCCGACGGGCCGCATACGCGACCGCAACGGCGGCTTACCAAGGCTTTCGGACGGCGTCGCGCACGCTTCGCGATGCCCCGCATCGCCACGGCGCACGCTTGGGGCCGAAAACCTTGGTAAGCCGGCTCGTCGGGTCATGATCGGCGCCCCTTGGGATACGCCCCCCGTGGTGGACCTGCTCGGCCAACCGGGGGATGGCGTCCGCGGCCGCCATCCCTTTTCTCCGCCCTCTCCACCCTCTTCCCAAGGGGCCGGGAAATCCCTATATTGAGGGTGTCGGGAAACCGACTATGGCGATAAACGTGGTGTGGAATAAGCGTTGCGGACCCGGGGGCAGTGCCCGGCGCCTCCACCAAACCTCTCCGGCGGCCGGCGTTGCGGCCGGGGCTCTCTGGGGGCGATACAGGATCGACGCGCGTGGTAAAGACATGGCTTTCGCCCGGCATGGTACCGCCGTTATCGGGCCAAACACACAAATGCCAATGATAACGAGGCATTTGCTGTAGCCGCATAAGCTGCAGCGGGGTTCGGGGGGCACCTGGCAACAGAAGCCCCCCACTCGGCCGACCCTTTGGTGAACGGGTGCGATGACCACCGACTCCCTCAGCTACGATAAATGGATCGAGGACGCCATGCGCGGCGTCGTCCGCCGTTCGCTCGCTTTCGTGGCGTCGAAGGGACTGCCCGGCGAACACCACTTCTACATCACGTTTCGCACCCACGCCGAGGGCGTGGAGGTGGCGGGTTTCCTGCGCGCCCAGCACCCCGACGAAATGACCATCGTGCTGCAGAACCAGTTCAGCGACCTGGAGGTCGGAGAGGACCTGTTTGCGGTATCGCTGAAGTTCAACGGCAGGGACGCGCGCCTGCGCATTCCGTTTGCCGCCGTGACCGCGTTCGTCGACCCGTCGGTCAATTTCGGGCTTCAGCTGAAGACGATGAAGGCGCCCGCCGTTTCGGAAAAGGCGGCCCCGGGCACAGGCGCCTTGGTCCCCGGCGCCGGGGACCGGTTGATCGGCCACAACACCGATTCGCCGGACGACGAGGGGAAGATGGGCGAGGTCATCACCCTGGACGCCTTCCGCAAGAAGTAGGGCCGCGGCGCCGAGCCGCCGCCGCATCCACCACTGTTCCTGTTATCGAGTCCGGGTATTGGGTCATGAGCGAATTCATCCACCACGAGATGTTCCGGCTGGCCGAGGACACCGCTTCGTACCGCCGCCTGACCACGGACTATGTGGCCACGACCCGGTTCGAGGGAGAGACGGTGTTGAAGGTGGACACCCGGGCCCTGACCCTGCTCGCCGAAGAGGCCATGCGCGACACGGCGCATTTCCTGCGGTCCGAACACCTGGCCCAGCTGCGCATGATCCTGGACGACCCGGAGGCCTCCGGCAACGACAAGTTCGTGGCGCTGGAGCTGTTGAAGAACGCCAACATCGCCGCCGGGGGCGTCCTGCCCATGTGCCAGGACACGGGCACCGCCATCGTGCTCGGCAAGAAGGGCCAGAACGTGTGGACCGGCGGCGACGACGAAGCGGCGCTGGCCGAGGGCATCGTCAACGCTTTTGTCGGGAGCAACCTGCGCTACAGCCAACTGGCGCCGCTGGACATGTTCGACGAGGTCAACACCGGCAACAACCTGCCCGCCCAGATCGATCTCCACGCGACCCCGGGAGACACCTATACGTTCCTGTTCGTCGCCAAGGGCGGCGGTTCGGCCAACAAGACCTTCCTCTACCAGGAGACCAAGGCGCTGTTGAACCCGGACCGGCTGATGGCCTTCCTCGACGCCCAGATCAGGACCATCGGCACCGCGGCCTGCCCGCCCTATCACCTGGTCGTCGTCATCGGCGGCACCTCGGCCGAGATGACCATGAAGACCGTGAAGCTGGCCAGCACCCATTACCTGGACAGCCTGCCCACCCGCGGCACCAAATACGGCCAGGCCTTCCGCGACGTGGAAACCGAAGAGGCGGTGTTCAAGATGACCCAGGCCATGGGCATCGGCGCCCAGTTCGGCGGCAAGTACTTCTGCCACGACGTGCGCGTCATCCGGCTGCCGCGCCACGGGGCATCGTGTCCGGTGGGCATCGGGCTGTCGTGTTCCGCCGACCGCCAGATCCTGGGCAGGATCGCCGCCGACGGCGTGTTCCTCGAGAAGCTGGAGACCGACCCCGCCAAGTACCTGCCCGACGTCACCGAGGCGCATCTGGACAGCGCGGTGGTGGAGATCGACCTCACCCGCCCCATGGACGAGGTGCTGGGCACCCTGAGGGACCATCCGGTCAAGACCCGGCTCTCGCTCACCGGGCCCATGGTCGTCGCCCGCGACATCGCCCACGCCAAGCTCAAGGAGCGCCTGGACGGGGGCGACGGCCTGCCCCAATACTTCAAGGACCACTGCGTCTATTACGCCGGCCCGGCAAAGACGCCCAAGGGCTATGCGTCGGGGTCCTTCGGCCCGACCACGGCGGGGCGCATGGACGGCTACGTCGCCGAGTTCCAGGCCGCCGGCGGTTCCATGGTCATGCTGGCCAAGGGCAACCGGTCGCGCCGGGTCACCGACGCCTGCAAGAAGTACGGCGGGTTTTACCTGGGCTCCATCGGCGGCCCCGGGGCGCGCCTCGCCCAGGACTGCATCAAAAAGGTCGACTGCATCGAGTTCCCCGAGCTCGGCATGGAGGCCGTGTGGAAGATCGAGGTCGAGAACTTCCCCGCCTTCAT
>JACZWD010000073.1 GCA_022572335.1 Pseudomonadota bacterium | reverse complement strand
AAACCGATCGACCAGCGCCGATAACGGCGCGGGCCGCCGCATCCCTTCCGCCGCCGTTTCCGGCGGATCGCCTCAAGCGCCTGCGGAAAACAGGGATTAATCCATATGCAACAGTTCGACATAACACGCCGCCTTGTCGCGGAAGCGTTGGGAACCGCGATCCTTCTCGCAACGGTCGTTGGTTCCGGCATCATGGGAGAGAGACTGGCCGACGGGAACACGGCTCTTGCGCACTTGGGCAGCACGCTGCCGACAGGCGCGATCTTGATTGTCCTGATCCTCATTTTTGGTCCGGTATCCGGCGGCCATTTCAACCCGGCGGTAACGCTCTCGTTCTTCATCAGGCGCGAAATCACTTTGGCCACTTCCCTCCTTTACGTGGTTGTTCAGGTGTTGGGTGGCGTGGCGGGCGTCATGGTTGCCCACGTCATGTTCGAACTGCCCGTGGTTCAGGTTTCGGAAACCCTAAGAACCGGGCCCGGTCAGTGGTTATCCGAAGCCATCGCGACCTTCGGCCTTGTGGCGGCGATCCTTGGCACGCTGCGATTTTGCCCCGCCGCGGTGCCCTATGCCGTGGGGCTGTTCATTTCCGCTGGATACTGGTTTACCGCCTCCACCTCGTTTGCCAATCCGGCAGTCACCATCGCCCGCAGTTTCACGGATACGTTCTCCGGTATCCAACCCGGCCACGCACCCGCCTTCATTCTGGCTCAGTTGGTTGGTGCTGTAACGGCAACGGTTCTGTTTGCCTGGCTGTTACGATCTGAACCGACCATCGCAGACGCTGTAGACGAACAAGCGGACACCCTATGAGCGGCTCACGCAGCGGCGGAACAGATTGGGCGTTGACCCCACCCAGCTTCAGCGAAATGGAAGAAGCCGCTATGAGTCCACGGCTTACGCCCGTTCGATGAGCTCGATCTTATAGCCGTCGGGATCGTCGATGAAGGCGATGACGGTGGTGCCGTGCTTCATCGGACCGGGCGGCCGGGGAATGGCGACCCCTTCCGCCTTCAGGCGCTCGCAGGTGGCGTAGATGTCCGGAACGCCGATGGCCACGTGGCCGAAACCGGTGCCCAGGTCGTAGGGTTCCTCCTGGTCCCAGTTGTGGGTCAGCTCGATCACCGTGTGATCGGCCTCGCCGCCATAGCCGACGAAGGCGAGGGTGAACTTCCCGCCGGGGAAATCCTTCCTGCGCAGCTGCGTCATGCCGAGAAGCCGTGTGTAGAAATCCAGGGACTTGTCCAGGTCGCGGACCCGGATCATGGTGTGGAGGATGCGGAATCGTTTGCTTTCGTGCGGCGCGGCGGCGGCCTCGGCGGCGGCGGCGGTCATGGCTTTCCTCCCATCCCATGGACGTTCGCAGGGTCTTGTGTTGATCCGCCAAAACGTATACCCCCTAACTGGCGCCGCACCAAGCCCGGCGGGCGGTGGCGTAGGCGCATGGGGGGCGATGGGGGATGACGGGCAGGATCAGGACGGCGGTCGTCGGGGTCGGCCATTTCGGCCGCTATCACGCCGATAAACTCGCCACCCTGGAGGCCTCGGAACTCGTCGCCGTCTGCGACACCGACCGCGAGAGGGCCGAGACGGTGGCGGCGAAGCACGGGGTGCGGGCGGTCTTCGACTACCGCGAGCTGTTGGGCGAGGTGGACGCGGTAAGCGTCGTCGTGCCGACCACGGCCCATCGCGAGATCGCCGGGCCGTTCCTGGAAAACGGCGTGCATGTGCTGGTCGAAAAGCCGGTCACCGACGATCTGGCGGACGCCGACGCCCTGATCCGCATCGCCGGCCAACGCGACCTGATCCTCCAGGTCGGCCATCTGGAACGCTTTTCCGCGGCCGTGCAGATGGTGGAGAAAGTGCTCACCCGGCCGCTATTTATCGAATGCTACCGCATCGCGCCGTTCCAGCCGCGCGGGACCGACATCAGCGTCATCCTCGACCTGATGATCCACGACATCGATCTGATCCTGGCCTTCGTCAAGTCGCCGGTGGAATCGGTCGATGCGGTCGGGGCGCCGGTGCTCACCGCCGTCGAAGACGTCGCCAACACGCGCATCCGCTTCGCCAACGGCTGTGTCGCCAACATCACCGCCAGCCGCATCAGCGCCAAGAACGAACGCAAGATGCGCATATTCCAGCCGGACCACTACATTTCCATCGATTTTCTGACGCGCAAGGTGGTCGTCGCGCGCAAGGGCGAAGGCGAATTGTTCCCCGGCGTCCCCAACTTCCACATCGACGAACAGGTCTACGAAGAGGCCGACAGCCTGGAACGCGAGATAGAGGCTTTCCTCAACGCGGTGGCGACGAAATCCCCGCCTCCGGTCAGCGGCGAGGACGGCCGGCGGGCGCTGGAGACGGCCATCATGATCACCGGGAGCCTGCAGAAACACCTGGAGTTCGTGCGCGCGCGTTCCGGCGACACGGGGATCGCGCAGACGATGGTGAACGCGAAACGCCCCGCGGCGCAATGACGACGCCGCTCCCCTTCGTCGACCTCAAGGCCCAATACGCCCGCCTCAAGCCGCGCATGGACGCGCGTATGCGCGCCGTCCTCGACCACGGCCAGTTCATCCTCGGCCCCGAGGTGGTTGAGCTGGAGGCGGAGCTCGTCCGCTTCAGCGGCGCGGCGCACGCCATCACCGTCTCCAGCGGCACCGTCGCCTTGACCATCTCCCTGATGGCCGAAGGGATCGGCCCGGGCGATGCGGTCTTCGTGCCCGCCTTCACCTTTGCCGCCACCGCGGGACCGGTGCTCGCCGTCGGCGCGACGCCCGTGTTCTGCGACGTCGGCGCGGACACCTTCAATATGGACCCGGCGGACCTGGAACGGGCCGTCGCCGATGTCCTTGCCGGCGGGTCGTTGCGGCCCCGTGCCGTCATCCCGGTGGACCTTTTCGGACTGCCGGCGGACTACGCCGCCATCAACGCCGTCGCCGACGCGCACGGCCTGTTCGTGCTCGCCGACGCGGCGCAGAGCTTCGGCGCCAGCCGCGGCGCCTCGCGCGTCGGCCGCCTGGCGGCGGTCACCACGACCAGTTTCTTCCCGTCCAAGCCGCTCGGCTGCTACGGCGACGGCGGGGCCATCTTTACCGATGATGCCGGGCTTGCCGAAGTCATGCGCTGCATCCGCGTCCACGGCCAGGACGCCGACGGCGCGTGCGTGCGTCTGGGCATGAACGGCCGCCTGGATACGCTGCAGGCCGCCGCCCTGCTGGTCAAGCTGGAGGCCTTCGAAGACGAGATCCAGGCCCGCGACAGCCTTGCCCGGCGCTACGACCGGGCCCTTCGCGGCGCCGTCACCCTCCCCGCCCGCATAGAGGGCGCGGCAAGCGCCTGGGCGCATTACTCCATCGTTGTCGACAACCGGGACGGGCTCAGGGATGCGCTCGCGGCGCGCGGGATACCGGCGCGGGTCTACTACCCCAGCCCGCTGCATTTGCAGCCGGCCTTCCGGGACTACGGCGGCGGTCCCGGGTCTCTGCCCGTGTCCGAGGAGCTGAGCAGACGGATCCTGAGCCTGCCGATCTACCCCGACCTGGACGAAGCGACCGTCGATCGCATCTCGGACGCGGTGATCGCGGCCCTGAAATAACTATCCCACGGCGGCCCGGCCGCCGGCCCCGCGGATCACCTCCAGCACCACTTCGGCGGCCCGTTCCGAGGGCGGCGGCCCATCGCGGCCAAGCTTCTCCAGCACCTCGGCGAAGGCGGCGCGTTGCGCCCGTCGCGCCGCCCCGTCGGTGAGAAGACGGAAAAGGGCCTGCGCCAGCTTGTCCGGGGTGCAATCGCCCTGCAGCAGTTCCGGCACCGCGTCCCGGTCCAGGATCAGGTTCATCAGGTTCACGTAGCGCGTGCGAATCAGGCGCCGGGCCAGCCAGCCGGTGACCGGGTTCATCTTGTAGGCCACCACCATGGGCATACCGGCCATGGCCAGCTCCAGGGTCACGCTTCCCGAGGCGGCGAGCCCGGCGTCGGCGGCGGCGAAGGCGTCGAATTTTTCCGCTTCGCGTGTCAGCACCAGGGCCGGAACCGGCCACTCTCCGGCGGCCGCGGTCACGGCGTCGGCCACGGTCTCCACCGTCGGCACCACCGCCCTGAGGTGTGGGCACGACCGCGCAAGCCGCGCCAGGGTTTCGCCGAAGACCGGCAACAGGGGCTTGGTCTCGGTGCGCCGGCTTCCGGGCAGCACGCAGATCAGCGGCGTCCCCTCCGGGATGCCGTGGCGCCGCCGAAAGGCCGGTCCGTCCCCCGTCCCGGCGCCGCTTTCCACCACGGGATGGCCGACGAAGGTGCAGGGCAGCCCCACGGCCTCGAAATAGGGGGGCTCGAAGGGCAACAGTGCCATGAGGCGGTCGAACAGGTGCGCCGTCGCTTTCGCCTTGCCCGGCCGCCACGCCCACACCTGCGGCGCCACATAGTGGATCGCCGGCATGGTGGCACCGCCGAGCCGGTTTCGCTTGGCGACGCGAAAGGTGAAGTCGGGAGAATCGATGGTGATCAGGACCGACGGGTCCACGGCCAGAATGTGGGCCGCCGTCTCGCGGATGCGGCGTAACAGCCGCGGCACGTGGGGCAGGACCTCGGCCAAGCCCATGACGGAGAGTTCGCCAATGGGAAACAGGCTGTCGAGTCCCTCCTCTCCCATGCGGACACCGCCAATGCCGGCGAAGCGCACGTTGCCGCCGGATTGGCGTTTGAGGGCCGCCATCAGGCGTGCCCCCAAAACGTCGCCCGACGGCTCGCCGGCGATGAGGAAGATCAGCGGCGCCTCAGCGCGGCCGGCGGCGCTCATGCCGGCGCGTCGTCCGCCACCGGCACGCCAATGACGAACACCCCCGCCCCGTCGGCCGCCGCCGCCACCGCGATCCGGTCCATGACCAGGGTTCCTCCCGCCTCCACGGCGATTCCGCTCAGGCCCGCCGCGGCCACCGCCGTGACCGTGGAAACCCCGATGGTGGGCAGGTCCACACGGCGCTCCTGTCCCGGTTTCTTGACCTTGACGAGGACGCCCCCGAAGCCCGAGCGGCGGAGGCCGGCGCACCGTTCGATCAGGGCATCCGTTCCCTCCGCCGCTTCGACGCCGAGGACCAGCCCCTGCTGCACCACCACCGCCTGTCCCACGTCGAGGGCGCCCAGGCCGAGGGCCACTTCGATGCCGAGGGCGATGTCCGCCTTGGCCTCGGCTTTGGGCACGATGGCGCCCATCAGCCCTTGCGGGGCGAGAAGGTCGGACACCACGTCATCGGCGCCGACCATGCGAAATCCCTCATCCTCGAGCGCCGTGACCAGGGCCGACAACAGCCCGTCGTCGCCCAGCGCCTTGCCACCCTTCCTGGCGATCATCTTGACCGCCCATGCATCCGGTCGGAGAGCGGCAAGGGAAGGACGGTGGACGCCCCCCGCCATGACCAGTTCCTCGACCCCGGCGTCGCGCAGGCGCTGCAAGGCACTGCCGGCGGCGCCCAGGCGTACCCAGGCGTGGGGCGCCCCGGCAACGGTCTCGGGAGCCGTCTGATCCTCGAACGCAATGACGAAGTAGTCGCGGCCGGTTTCCCTGCAGGCTTGGATGATGCGCGCCGGCAACTCGCCGCGCCCGGCCAGGATGCCGAGCTTAGGCGGCATCTTCCAGTGTGGGTTGGCAGATGGAGCGTTCGGACTCGGTGCGGATGAAGTCGACGATTTCCATCACCGCCCGGGTGTCGTGGAACAGCTCGGCCACGTCGTCCAGCCGTTCGGCCATGGTGCCTTCCTGGGCGAACAGGAGGCGATAGGCGTTGCGAAGAACGTGGATGTCGTCGCGCGCAACGCCCCGGCGCTTCAGGCCGACGATGTTGAGGCCCTGGAGCCGGGCGCGGTTGCCGGTGACCGAGCCAAAGGGAATGACGTCGTTCTCCACGCCCGAGAGGCCGCCCACCATGGCGTGGCGGCCGATACGCACATACTGGTGCACCGCCGCAAGGCCGCCAAGAATGGCCCATTCGCCGACCGTCACGTGCCCGCCCAGGGTGGCGTTGTTGACCATCACCACATGATCGCCGATCCGGCAGTCGTGGGCCACGTGGCAGGCCACCATGAACAGGCAGTTGTTGCCGACGCGGGTCACCGTGCCGCCCCCTTTGGTTCCCCCGTGCATGGTGACGTGCTCGCGGATGATGTTGTTGCACCCGATCTCGAGCCGCGAGGGCTCGCCTTTGTATTTCAGGTCCTGGGGCGCCAGGCCGATGGAGGCAAACGGGTAAACCTTGGTGTTGGCGCCGATGCTGGTGCGGCCGTTCACCACCACATGGGACATGACGGTGACGCCGTCGGCCAGCTCCACCCCCGCGCCGACGATGCTGTACGGCCCGACGGTGACGTTGGCGCCGATGCGGGCACCGTCATCGACAACGGCCGTGGGATGGATATCAGTCATTCAGTTTTCCATGATCATGGCGGCGAATGTGGCGTCCGCCATCAGGGTATCGCCGACCCGGGCCTCGCCCTTGAACTTCCACACATTGCCGCGCTTATATTGCTTTTCCACGTGAATATACAAGGTGTCGCCCGGCACGACGGGTTTGCGGAAGCGCGCCGCGTCCACCGACAGAAAGTAGACCAGCCTGCCCTCCGCCTCCGCGCCAAGGGTCTCCATGACAAGGACCGCCGCCGTCTGCGCCATGGCCTCGATGATCAGCACCCCGGGCATCACGGGACGGGACGGAAAGTGGCCCTGGAAGTAGGGTTCGCCGATGGTGACGTTCTTGACCCCGACGGCGCTGGCGCCGGGTATGACGTTGATGAGCTTGTCGATCATCAGGAAGGGATAGCGGTGCGGGATCATCTCCATGATCCGCTCTATGTCGATGCTCTTCCCTGCGACCGCCACGTCCGAATCCATCGCTCATCCGCCTTTCTTTCGCGCCAGGCGCGCCACGGCCGCGACGCCGCGCAGCCATTCGCGCACCGGCGCCGCCGGTGAGCCGCCGACGGCGGCTCCGGATTCCACGTCCCGCATGACGCCGCTTTGGGCGGCGATGCGGGCGCCCGAGCCGATCCGCAAATGGCCGGTCAGCCCGGCCTGTCCACCCATCATGACGCCATCGCCGACCGTGGCGCTGCCCGAAATCCCGACCTGTGCCACCACCATGCAGCTCCGGCCAAGCTGTACGTTATGGGCTATTTGGACCAAATTATCAATTTTGGTACCGGCGCCGATGACCGTATCGGGGCCGGCGCCCCGGTCGATGGTGGTGTTGGCGCCGATCTCCACGTCGTCCTCGATGCGCACCCGCCCCAGTTGCGGCACCTTGAGGTGTTCCTGCTTGCCCACGGCAAAGCCGAAACCGTCTTCGCCGACGCGGACCCCGGCGTGAATCACCACGCGCGCGCCGACGACGCAAAAGGCCAACGAGGCGCACGATCCGACAACGCAGTCGTCGCCCAGAACCACGGCGTCCCCGATCACGGCGTTGGCGCCGATGTGGCAGCGCCGGCCGATCCGCGCCCCGGCGCCGATGACCGCGCCGGCGTCCACGCGACAGTCCTCTCCGAGCGCCGCGGTGTCGTCGATCACCGCCGACGGGGCTACGGCGGCCTTCGGTGGCGGGGCCGGGTAAAAGGCGTCGGCAACGCGCGCATAGCCATGATAGGGCTCGGGCGTCACCAGCAGGGCCATGCCCCGGGGGGCTTTCGGCGCCAGGTCGGGATGGACCAGGCAGGCGCCGGCCTTGGTGGTGGTGAACGCGTCAAGATAACGCTGGTTGTCGAGAAAGGCGACGTCGCCGGGTCCGGCCGAGGCCAGCGTCGCCACGTCCGAGAAAAGGGAATCGGGGTCCGCGCCGCCACCGATTTGGGCGCGGGAAATCTCTGCCAGAGTTTTTAGGGTGAATGGCCCAGCGACGGAGAAAAAACGCGGATCGGCCATCGCCTACGTTCCGGGATCGGAAACCTTGAGGGACGGCAAGGCCGTGTCCAGGAGCTTAAGCACGTACGGAGTGATATCCAGTTCCGGGGCCACGAGAACCGTCTGATTCTTGCGCAAAATCAGGCCCAGGCTCTGCTCTTTCGCCACTTCGTCGATGATCTTGTTAAGGACCGCCTCTACCTTTTTTACCGCCGCCGCCGCCACTCTATCCAGATCCTTCTTGCGATTCTGGACCGTGCGCTGAACCAGCACCAGACGTTCCTCGAACTGCCGGCGCTCCTCGGCAAAGGTTTCGGGCGCAAGAATGGCGCGCTTTCTGGCCAGTTCCTCGTTAGCGCCGCGGAGCACCTCCTCCTCCTTCTGGATATCGGCCCGGATCGCTTTGCGGTACTTGGCGATCTGCGCGCGGAGGTCCTTGAACGCCCTGCTGTTGCGGCGGATTACCTCGGTATCGATAACCGCCATGTTGAGCAAGGTTATTATGTCCTTTGACGTTTCCGGCTGCTGGGCCGCCGCCGGTCCCGTCAGGGACGCCAAAATGATGAATGCGCAAAGGGTGGAGATCGCTGTAGGTCTCAAGGCCATCTCCTAGAATTTCGCGCCGAAGCTGACGCGGACGTTCTCTATCTCATCGAAGTTTTCCTTGAGAATCGGGACGCCGAAGTCCATGCCGACGGGTCCGAAAGGCGAGGCCCAGACAATCCCCGTGCCGACCGAAGCGCGTAGACTGGGCTCATCATTGACGTCAGGACCCGAGGGGTTGATCGTCCCCGCGCTGCCGACGTCCGTGAAGACCTTCCCCGTGAGTCCGAGTTCGACGGGCAGTCCCAGCGGGAAGGTGATCTCGACGGACGCCGTGTACATCCATTCGCTGCCCAGCGCATCCTCGGTAAACGCGTCCCGGGGACCGATTCCGGATGTGGCGAAACCCCGCAGGTTGTCGCCCCCGACAAAGAACCGATCAAGAAGGCGGACATCCTCGCCGAGGCCGATGATGTGGCCGGCAGACCCGGTGAAAGACAGCACCCACTGGTCGGCGAGCGGGAAAAACTGGCCTCCCTTAAATCGGTTACGAATATAATGGGTCGAGCCCCCCAGGCCGGCAAGGTAGTTGATCATGCGAATGAAATAGCCTTTGGTGGGCAAGATGACGCTGTCGCGCTTGTCATAGGTGAGCGTATGCGTAACCTCCGAAATGGTCTCGCTGCCTTCCTCGGCCTTGATGAACCGGGACGCGCTCTCGCCGACGTCATCGATTTTTTGCTTCTTGAAAGAATATTTCCAGTTCTGCCGCAGAAGCTCGGTGATCGGGTAGCCAGTCCGCAAGGCACCCCCGGTAACCGCGGAATCGAAGGAACTTTCCTCCTGCAGATCCCTGATCCTGCGGAAGATGTCGAATCCCGCCGCCACCTCGCGATCAAGGAAGAAGGGGTCGGTAAAGGACAGGTCGATCTCGCTGCGGCGTGCCGCGAGGAGCGCGTTGGCCCTCAGGTCGAGGCCGCGCCCGAGGAGATTGCGTTCGCTGATGGAGATGTCGAGAAGGCCGCCGCTGGTGGTCGAGAAGCCGGCGCCGAAGGAAAGCTGACCGGTGGATTTTTCCTCCACTTCCACATTGATCACGGTCTTGTCGGGGGCGCTGCCGGGCACTTCCTCCACGCTCACCTTTTCGAAGAAATCCAGGCGCTGTATGCGTTCCCTGGAGCGGCGCAACTTGGCGGAATTGAAGGCGTCGCCTTCGACCAGGCGGAATTCGCGGCGGATGACCTCGCCGGTGGTGCGTACGTTCCCGGAAATTTCGATGCGCTCGACGAACACCCGCGGTCCTTCGTTGATCTCGAAGGTCACGTCGATGATCAGTGACTTGCGATCCCGGTTGATGCGCGGGCGCACGTCGACGAACGCGTAGCCCAGCGTTCCCACGGTGTTTGTCAGGGCCACCAAGGTTTTTTCCAGCTCGTCGGCGGCGTACCAGTCCCCTTCCTCGATCTCGATCGTTTCGAGCACGTCCTCCGCACTGAGGCCGCGCAGCCGCGCCTCCACTTCAATTTTGCCGAACCGGTAGCGCGCCGCTTCCTCGACGGTGAACGTGATGAAGAAATCCCTGCGGTCCGGCGTCAGCTCGGCCACCGCGGACGCGACACGGAAATCGCCATACCCGTTATTCAGATAAAACCGGCGCAGCAGTTCGCGGTCGAGGGTCAGGCGATCCGGGTCATAGGTGTCGTCGCTGGAAAGGAACCGCCACCAGCGGGATTCCTTGGTACGAATGACCTCGCGCAGGCGTGAATCGCTGAACGCCCGGTTGCCGACGAAGCGAATGCGCCGGATCTCGGTCGGTTCGCCCTCGTTGATCTCGAAGACGAGGTCGACCCGGTTCTGGGGCAGTTGGATGACCTTCGGTTCCACGGTCGCGGCAAAGCGGCCGCTCAGGCGGTAGATGGTCAAGATCCGTTTGACGTCGTTCTGTACCTTGGTGCGGGTGTAGATCACGCGCGGACGCAGGCTCATCTCCGTGCTCAGGATCTCGTCGTCCAGTGCCTTGTTGCCCTCGAAGGCAATGCGGTTGATGACCGGGTTTTCGACCAGCGTGATGATGAGGGCGTCGCCCTCGCGGCGCATGGTCACGTCGGCGAACAAACCGGTGGCAAAAAGACTCTTCAAGGAGCGGTCGATGCGCTTCGCATCAAAACGGTCGCCTTCCCGGATAAGCAGGTAGGAGCGCACCGTCCCGGGCTCGATCCGTTGGGCGCCCTCGACGACGATTTTGCTCACGAAATCGCCGGACTGGGCCGCTGCCGGCCAGGGCGCCAGCGACGATATTCCCACACACCAAGCAATCGCAAATAAGCGAACGAAACGCCGCAAGTAACTCCTCCCCCCAGGAAGCTGTGGATCAGTTCATTAGTTGTTTAAAAAGAGGTGACCCAAATCCTTCCATGTCACGAAAATCATCAGCAGCAATACCAGAGTCAGCCCGAACCGCAAACTGTATTCCTGAACCCGCCGGCTCAACGGGCGACCAAGAATCCCTTCCACCGCATAAAACGCAAGATGCCCCCCGTCCAGCATGGGGACGGGAAACAGGTTGATCAGGCCCAGGTTGACGGAAAGCGCCGCCATGAAAAATATACAATCGGCCAGCCCACCCTGGCAGATG
>JACZWD010000255.1 GCA_022572335.1 Pseudomonadota bacterium | reverse complement strand
GTCCCCCCCGGCTACGATATGCGGGGGACGCCCCCGCGGCCCCCGGCGTCGTCGCGCGCCGCTTGTGGTGCATGCACACCAAGGCGCGACGCGCTCCTAGCCGGAAACCTCGCAACGCCGTCGTATGGGTACAATTTAGCTGATGCAGGCCACTCGATCGGTTTGATCG
Organism: Pseudomonadota bacterium; assembly: GCA_022572335.1. Classification (GTDB taxonomy): domain Bacteria; phylum Pseudomonadota; class Alphaproteobacteria; order Rhodospirillales; family 2-02-FULL-58-16; genus JACZQZ01. The sequence goes on along the minus strand of JACZWD010000255.1, from coordinate 2,622 downwards.
GTTTTCGTTCGACGACGGTGCAGATCTCCGTAACCCCCGGAAATCCGAAATGATGATGCGAGCCGCGGTGACGGCGATGGCGGATGCCTTCAACCGACCCGGCAACTTTAAGAATGTCCGCGATTGTCCAGTCACCGCGGGGATTCGCCCGCATTCTCTCCCATATTTTCGCCGCCCTGACCACGCATGTATGATATCATATATAGTACTACCGTGCAACTCACAAAAAGCTGTACGGGTCCACGTCCACCTGGATCCGCACCGTGCCGGGCGTCTTGGCGGCGGCCAGCCAGCGGCGCACCAGCGGTTGCACGTTGACCTGCTTTCCGGCCTTCAACAGCAGCCTTCGCCGGTGGCGTCCGCGGAGCCGGGCGATGGGCGCCGGCGCCGGCCCGAACACGTCGACGCCATCGGCGCTGGGCGCGGCGCGGCGCAAACACCTCGCCGCCTCGTCGACGGCGCCTTCGTCGCGCCCCGAGACGATGAGCGCCACCAGCCGGCCGAAGGGCGGCATGCCGGCCCGTTCGCGGACCGCGGCTTCCGCGTCGAGAAAACGGTCGCGGTCCCCCGACACCAGGGCCGCCATCACCGGGTGCTCGGGCATGTAGGTCTGCACCAACACCCGGCCCGGCCTTTGCGCGCGCCCGGCGCGGCCCGCAACCTGATAGAGAAGCGCATACATGCGCTCCGCCGCCCTCAGGTCGCCGCCGCCCAGTCCCAGGTCCCCGTCGATCACCCCGACCAGGGTGAGCAGGGGAAAGTGGTAGCCCTTGGCCACGATCTGGGTGCCGATCACCAGGTCGATGTCGTGGTCTTCGATGCGGCGTATCAGGTCCGCCGCCGCGCGCGGGCCGGGGATGGTGTCGCTGGCGGCGACGGCGTGGCGGACGCCGGGGAACAGGGCGTCGACCTCCTCGGCCAGGCGCTCGACGCCGGGGCCGCAGGCGGCGAAGCTCTCTTCGGCCTCGCATGAGGGGCAGCGCCCGGGCAGGCGCATCGCGTAGCCGCAGTGATGGCACTGCAGGCGGCCGGTCCGGCGGTGCTCCACCAGCCAGGCGGTGCAGCGCGGGCATTGCAGCCGGTGGCCGCACCTCCGGCACAACGTCAGCGGCGCATAGCCGCGGCGGTTGAGAAACAGCATGGCCTGACCGCCGCCGCCGAGGGTCCGCTCAAGGGCGGCGCGCAACACCGGCGAAATCCAGCGGCCGCGGGGCGGCGTGTCCCGGCGCATATCCACCAGGCTGACCTCGGGCAACGCCGCCCCGGCGTGGCGGTCCGGCAGGTGCACGCTGGCGTACCGCCCGCGCCCGACGTTGACCACGGTTTCCAACGAAGGCGTGGCCGACACCAGGACGATGGGAATGGCGCCCAGGCGGGCCCGCACGACGCCCATGTCGCGGGCGTTGTACACCACGCCGTCTTCCTGCTTGTAGGCGGTGTCGTGCTCCTCGTCGACGACGATCAGGCCGAGTTCGGGAAAGGGCAGGAATAGGGCCGAGCGCGCCCCCACCACGACCCGCGCGCGGCCTTCCGCCACCGCCCGCCACCCGGTGCGCCGCTGGGCCGGCGTGAGGTCGGAATGCCACTCCACCGGGGCGGCGCCGAAACGTTCGCGGAAGCGGGCCAGCCACTGGACGGTGAGGGCGATTTCAGGGAGGAGCACCAGGGTCTGGCGGCCCTGCTTCAGGGCCTCGGCCACGGCCTGGAAATAGACCTCCGTCTTGCCGGCGCCGGGAACCCCGTCGAGCAGGGTGACGGCGAACCCTCCGCGCTCGGTCTTGCCCCTCAGGTCCTCCGCCGCTTCCGCCTGTGCCGGCGACAGGGCCAGCCCCGGCCGGCGCCAGTCGGGCACGCCGACCACGGGCCCGGCGGGCACCTCGGCGGCCGAGATCGCGCCGGCGGCGGCAAGGCCGCGGACGACCGAGGGGCTTGTTCCCGCCTCCCGGGCCACCTCGGTGGCCGGGCGGGGCGGCCCGTCCGCCAACACCCGGAGAACCCGCCGCCGCGCCGGCGTCATGCGGATTTCCGGCGGCGCGGGATCGAGCGCGTAGGCGACGACGGGCTTCGGCGCATGGAGGGCGCCGGGCACGCCGATCGCCATCTTGAGCACGGCGCCCGCGGCATGCATGGTGTACGCGGCGACCCAGTCGATGAAACGCCGCGACACCTCGGGCAGCGGGGGCGCTTCGAGCGGCCGGGAAATGGTTTTGAGTTTCTCCTCCGCCACGTCGCCGGCAGCCGCCCCCCAGACCACGCCCGCCGTCTCGCGGGCGCCAAGGGGCACGACAACGAAATCGCCCGGCTCCGCCGCCAGCCCTTCGGGCACCCGGTACTCGTAGGCCCCGGCCAGGGGCAGGGGCAGCAATACGCTGACCCGGTCGCCGGGACGGCGGCGGGAACTGGCATGGGGCGGAGGCATGGGCTACACTTTAACGACTCCCGTTCGCTTGGCGAATTGGCATTGTGCCCGGCGCGTCCCTTCCCGGAAAGGCAAGACCCAAGCCATGACCCAAAAGAAAAAAGACGCCCTGGCCGCGCCGGGGCCGGCACCGGCCAGGGGCGGCCTCTCCGAGGACCGGGTCGCCGGCTACCTGCGCCGCCATCCCGACTTCTTCACCCGCC
>JACZWD010000072.1 GCA_022572335.1 Pseudomonadota bacterium | reverse complement strand
ATCATGACCCATAGAGACGGCTTACCAAGGTTTTCGGCTAGGAGCGTGCGCTGTGGCGATGCGGGGCATCGCAAAGCGTGCGCGACGCCGTCCGAAAGCCTTGGTAAGCCGCCGTTCCGGTCGCGTAGGCGGCCCGTCGGAGGGCGTCGAAAAGTTTTGACGATGCACCGCATCGCCTGCACCTTTCCTCCTACCCGACGAGCCGCCTACGCGATCTCTATGGGTCATGATCAGCGCTCCTTGGTATAAGCGCACCGGAACATGGGAAAGGACGGCCGGTTGACGTTGACGCGGATACTTGCGGAGCGGCCGACGACTCCGGAAAACGCCCGGCGCAAGGTGTCGCTGTGCCGGGTTTTCGTGCGCGATCTGGTCGTCTCGTGCAGTATCGGCGTCCACGCCCACGAGCACGATGCGCCCCAGCGCGTCAGGATCAACGTCGATCTGTGGGCCGAGGAAAGCCCGACACCGGTCGATGAAGACATCGCCAACGTGGTGTCCTACGAAGACATCGTCACCGGCATCGAGACGTTGCTCGGCAAGGGGCACATCAATCTCGTCGAAACGGCCGCCGAGGGCATCGCCGCCCTTTGCCTGAAGGACCGCCGCGTGGTCAAAGTGCGCGTTCGTGTCGAGAAACTCGACGTGTTCGACAATACCGCCAGCGTCGGCGTGGAAATCGAGCGCGGCCGGAGTGGCAAGCCCCCGCCCGGCACGGTGACCTTCCCCCCTTAACCGGATTCACATGCTTGGCCCGGATATTTCATGAAGGCCCGGTCTACCGGAAAAAAGCGGTAGCGTTCGTGGGGGCGCGGGGGCGGGTCACGCCGGCGCGCCCGCGGCGTCGCCCGCGGTCCCTGAGACCGTGTTGTTCGTCACCGTCGAATGGGGTATCCTCCCGTTTGGTATAATTCTAATTTGTTAGAGGGCGCCAGGACTCCAGGACGCAAAGGCGTCTCACCGCAGGCCTGCCAGGTTGAAATCCTCGGCCCATGGACACCCAAGCCAAAGAGAAAACCTACACCGACACCGAGGTCGAGGAGCGCCTGGGGAAGGACCTGCCCAAGTGGTGCCTGGAGAAGGGGTGGATACGGCGCAAGTACAAGACCAACAGCTGGAAAGGCACGTTGATGGTCATCAACACGGTTGGCCATCTGGCCGAAGCCGCCTGGCATCATCCGGATATTGCCGCGTCGTATGACTGGGTCGAGGTCCGGCTCATGAACCACGCCGCCAAGGGCATAACCGACAAGGACTTCGATCTGGCGAAGAAGATCGAAGACGTGGTGCAATGGCAGCCCGGAGCCGAGGGCGGCGCGCTCGAAGGCACGCCCGGTGACCAGCGCTTCGCCTATATCAAATACGACTGATACGACCGATCGGTTTTCCTGTCCGGAACGGCGGTCTCGGGGGGAAAGGACGAGATGGTCATACCTTTCCACGGACGGGTCCGCGGAAATCATCCATGGCCGCACCCGGCGCTGCTCTTTGACGGCCAGGTCGTGTCCCTCATAAACGAGAGATGGGTCAGCGGCGGGGCGCCGATGTCGGTATGAGAGCCAACACCGGTCACGAATCCGCGCATTCGGGCGCTTCCGCCCGTGGCCGACAACGGACCTTTCGGTGCGCGGTGGCAGACTTGGCGCGCGACACGTTATAGGATCATTCGTTCTTGGTATGTGGCGAATTACAAGTCCATCGATGGAGACTGCCTTCCCGTGTTGAATATCATTCGCTTTCTTTATTCCCATCCACTGACGCGGAAATCGAAGGTAAAGGCGTTACTGAGGTTCATCGTTTGGCAAATCAAAAGCCGTCTGGGCGATGAGTTCATTGTTCCCTGGATCGGCGGAACAAAGCTGGCTGTCCGGCACGGCATGAAGGGCGCCACGGGGAATATTTACGTTGGTATTCACGAATTCGCAGACATGCTTTTCGTACTCCATTTTTTGAGACCCGATGATCTGTTTTTAGATGTCGGCGCCAATGTCGGAAGCTACACAGTTCTGGCATCCGGTGTGTGTGGGGCTCGAACATGGGCCTTCGAGCCCGATCCCGAAACCACAAAACGTCTTGGAAGAAACATTGAAATCAATGGGATAGGCCAACTGGCGACGATCCATGAGGTGGCGCTGGGCCCAAATACAACAGATGTCGCGTTTACCATTGGACGTGACACGATGAACCGGGTTGCAGACCCAGGCGACCGGAATGTAAGGATCGTCCGGCAGAGGCGACTTGACGAAATTCTTGATGGACGCGCGCCCACGATGATGAAGCTGGATGTCGAGGGCTACGAAGACGAAGTTTTGAAAGGGGCCGATGCCAGTCTTTCCAAAAAATCGCTATTCGCCATACAGGCTGAGAGTGTCTCTGAATTCCTTGGCAAGACACTCGACCGGCATGGATTCCGGAGAGTGTATTACGACCCTTACCAGCGGGCGCTATTGAGTGAGCCCACCGACTACCCGTCTTCGAACGCGCTGTTCGTAAGAGATGAGGTAACCGTGGCAGCACGACTACGTGAAGCGCCGCCGGTCCGCGTTCTCGACCAATCCATCTGAGCTAGTGTCTCCTTTGGGTTATGACCAGCGCCCCCTGGTATCAGGGGGGCCTTTTCGAAATTGGCTTGATTCCGTTCGCCGAACTCCGGATATTGGAAAAAGACCGTAATTTTGGTTAACAAACCGGGAGGGGGCACCATGGCCTGGAAGTCACCGAAAGTCATCGAGATTGCCGTCGGTATGGAGATCAACTGTTACGCTTGCGCCGAGCTGTAAGCGCTAACGAAATCTTCTTGCCGTCGGCGGCGGCCCTTGGGCCGGGTGTCGGGGTCTCTCTGGCGCCCTTGTCGTGTTCCGGGGCCGGGTGCCGGCGTCATTTTCCCGGACTGATGGCACAGTGCTGCACGTACTGGTATTAGGATCCGCCGCCGGCGGCGGTTTCCCCCAGTGGAACTGCAACTGCGAGGCCTGCCGGCGCGCCCGGGCGGGAGAGCCCGGCGCCGTGGCGCGCACCCAGTCGTCGCTGGCCGTCAGCGCCGACGACCGTCACTGGTTCCTGCTCAACGCCTCGCCGGACCTGCGCCAGCAGATCAACGCCAATCCCCTCCTTCACCCCAGGGACGGCCTTCGCCACAGCCCCGTTTCCGGGGTCGTGCTGACCAACGGCGACATCGACCACGTGGCCGGCCTTCTGACCCTTCGCGAAAGCTCCCCCCTGGTCGTCTACGCCACCGCCAGGGTGCTGGCGATCCTGGACGGGAACAGCATATTCAGGGTGTTGAACCCGGACCTGGTGCGGCGCCGGGAGATCGAGCTGGGCACGCCCTTCGATCTGACCACCGCCGACGGCGAAGCGGCGGGCCTGTCGGTGGAGCCCTTCGCGGTCCCCGGCAAGGTGGCGCTCTATCTGGAGGACGCGGGCGCCGGCCCCAACTTCGGCACCAGGCCGGAAGATACGGTGGGGCTCCGCGTGACCGCGCCCGGGACGGGCGCGTATTTCTTCTACGTTCCGGGATGCGCGGCGATGCCCAAGGACCTGGCGGCGCGCATCAAAGGGGCGCCGCTGGTCCTGTTCGACGGCACCCTTTGGCACGACGACGAGATGACCGACGCCGGCCTCGGCGTGAAAACCGGCCGGCGCATGGGGCATATGAGCATGTCGGGTGCGGACGGATCCATGGCCGCCTTCGAGGACCTGGGGGTGGAGCGCAAGGTGTTCATCCACATCAACAACTCGAACCCCGCGTTGCTCGACGATTCGCCCGAGCGTGACGCCATCCGGGCGGCGGACTGGGACGTCGCCTTCGACGGCATGGAGTTTAGCCTGTGAGCCAGCCCATGAGCGCCGATGAGCTGGAGCGGCGGCTGCGCGCCATCGGCGCCGAGCGCTACCACGACCGCCACCCGTTTCACAAGCTCCTGCACGGCGGCAGGCTGGACAAGGGACAGGTGCAGGCCTGGGTGCTGAACCGGTATTACTACCAGAGCCGCATCCCGATGAAGGACGCGGCGCTGATATCGCGCGTCGAGGACCCGGCGCTGCGGCGGGAATGGCGCGGGCGCATTGTCGACCACGACGGCTCCGGCCCCGGAGACGGCGGCATCGAGCGCTGGCTGGTGCTCGCCGAGGGCGTCGGGCTGGACCGGGCCTACGTGATGTCGACGGCCGGCGTGCTGGCGGCGACCCGGTTCGCCGTCGACGCCTATGTGCGGTTCGTGCGCGAACGGCCCCTGGTCGAGGCCGTGGCCTCGTCGCTGACGGAACTGTTCGCCCCCGCCATCCACCGCGAAAGGATCGCCGGCCTGCTCGAGCACTACGACTTCGCCAACGAGAAGACCATGGCGTACTTCAACAAGCGCCTGGAGGAGGCGCCCAAGGACGTGAAGTTCGGCCTCGACTACGTCCGGCGCGAGGCGCGGACGCCGGAGCAGCAGCAGGGCGTCATCGACGCGCTCATCTTCAAGACCGACATGCTGTGGGCGCAGCTCGACGCCCTGTACGCCGCCTACGTCGAGCCCGGCCACATCCCGCCGGGCGCCTTCGTGCCGGGGAAAGACCCATGAACGCCGGCGTCGCCATCGACGAGGGCTCGGTGCCGCGGTTCCAGCCCCACATGAAGCTCAGGTTCGACAAGAAACGGGAGCGGTGGACGATCCTGGCGCCCGAGCGCCTGTTCCTGCCCGACGAGATCGCCCTGGAAATCCTCCGGCGCTGCGACGGCGTCGCCACCATCGGCGCCATCGTCGACGCCCTGGCCGGCAAGTTCGACGCGCCGCGCGACGTCATCATGGACGACGTGAAGAAGTTGGTGCAGGATTTCGCCGAGAAGGGAGTACTTTATACCAAGGAGCGCTGATCATGACCCATAGAGACGGCTTACCAAGGTTTTCGGCCAGGAGCGTGCGCTGTGGCGATGCGGGGCATCGCGAAGCGTGCGCGACGCCGTCCGAAAGCCTTGGTAAGCCGCCGTTGCGGTCGCGTATGCGGCCCGTCGGAGGGCGTCGAAAAGTTTTGACGATGCGCCGCATCGCCTGCACCTTTCCTCCTGCCCGACGAGCCGCCTACGCGATCTCTATGGGCCATGATCAGCGCTCCTTGGTATAAGACATGAACGCCGCCGCCCCTCCGTTGGCGCTGTTGGCGGAACTGACCCACCGCTGTCCGCTGCGCTGTCCGTATTGTTCCAATCCCCTCGAGCTGGAGCGCGCCAGCGGCGAGCTGGACACCGACGCGTGGGTCCGGGTCTTCGGCGAGGCCGCCGACATGGGCGTGCTGCAGGTGCATTTCTCGGGCGGCGAGCCGACCGTCAGGAAGGACCTGGAACGGCTGGTGGCCGCGTGCGGCGCGCTCGGGCTCTACACCAACCTGATCACGTCCGGGGTGCTGCTCGACGAAGGGCGCATCGCCGCCCTCGCCGGGGCCGGGCTGGAGCACGTGCAGCTGAGCTTCCAGGACAGCGAAGAGGCGGGCGGCGACCGCATCGGCGGCTACAAGGGAGGCCACGCGAAGAAGGTCGAGGTCGCCCGCCTGGTGCGCAAGGCCGGACTGGCGCTCACCCTCAACATGGTCGTCCACCGCCAGAACCTGCACAACCTCCCGGCCATGATCGAGCTTGCCGTCGGGCTCGACGCCCACCGGGTAGAGATCGCCCACGTCCAGTACTATGGCTGGGGGCTGAAGAACCGGGCGGCGCTGATCCCCACCCGGGCGCAGCTCGACGAGGCGACGGCGGTCGTCGAGGCGGCGCGGCAACGGCTCAAGGGCGTGCTCGTCTTCGATTACGTGGTTCCCGACTATTACGCGCGGCGGCCCAAGTCCTGCATGGGCGGCTGGGGACGGAATTTCTTGAACGTCATGCCGTCGGGCAGGGTGCTGCCGTGCCACGCCGCCGAAACCATCCCCGGCCTCAGGTTCGACTCCGTCAGCGACCGCCCGCTGCAGCAGATCTGGGAGACCTCGGACGCCTTCCAGCGTTTCCGCGGCACCGGGTGGATGCCCGAGCCCTGCCGGTCGTGCGACCGGCGCGAGATCGACTGGGGCGGCTGCCGGTGCCAGGCGTTCGCCATCACCGGAGACGCCGCCCGAACGGACCCGGCGTGCGAGCTGTCGTCCGATCACCAACGCATCGTCGAACTGGCGCAAACGGAATCGGACCGGGCGCCGCCGGCCTTCGTCTACCGGGGCCTGGGCGCCGGCGCGGCGCGGACCGAACCCGCGCTTTCCGAAGACGCCGTCCCCGGCGCCGGCCGGAGCTGACGCCGGAAAGGGCCGCGGGCCGCGTCGGCACGCCCGCTATTCCCGACTTAACGCCGGAATTCCATACCCGGTCGCACCATTCCCGTTTGGTTGCCGGCGGCCGAAAGGGCCGGCGATATACCGCCGACGGGCGGAAAAGACTGGTGGGGCCGCCAGGATTCAAATCCGTGACCTTCGGCTCCGGAGTTAGACATCCTTAACCCTCACACATTCGCCGAGCCCGCCAACCCCCTGCTATCCCGCGCAGAACGACGGGGGAGACCATGAGGCAAATGGTGACAGCGCTCGAACTATGGCGCATTTTTGTTTCTTGAAAAATCTGTATGAAACGATTATGTTAACTTTTTTCTAAGGAATGCATTATGGGCGCTACGGTACACCGGCTACACCCGGTCTCGGAGGTGGGCCATTTCCTTCGACTCGGCCACACCGGCCACAGAAAATTGGAGGATCTTCACGCATCTGGTCGCTTTGCAGTCGATCGCGTAGTGGTCGATGCGGCTCACGACATGCGTCGCGTTCCCGAAGAACTCCACGTGACGGTTCACAACCTTTCGCGCTCTCGTGCCCCGACGAAGAGGGCCGGTCGATCAAGCGCAGAAGCGACAACAGCAAGGGGAGGGTAAAGACATGAGCAAAGCTGTCGCAAAGACGATCGGGGACTTGAAAGATCGCGGTGGCCTGAAAGGCGTTGACGTGGCGAACATCACAAGGGTCTCGAAAGCGACCGTCACCCGATGGTCCGCCGGAACCCACTCGCCACATCCCAAGACTCAGCTCGTCCTGTCGGACCTGCGCTACGTGGTCGACAAGCTCGACGAATTTTACACGCCCGACGAAATACGAGTGTGGCTCAACTCTCGGAACGAGCTGCTCAAAGGTCAACGGGCAATCGATCTGATTCATGGCGGACGAACCGAGATCGTCCTGGAAGCGATCGAACGCTTGGGCGACATGGCCTATCTCTAGCGGTTGTCCCGTGTCCGAAACTCGCGTTCACGACCCCGACTTGCTCGATGCCTTGGAGGCGATGGAGCCTCAACCGTTCGATGGAGTCGTGTGGCGGGTAACCTGGGCGACCAGGAATCCATTGGTGGCGGGAACCGGCGGCGGACGCTGGCATCCCCCGAACGATTTCGAGGCGTTGTACACGAGTGGGGACGAACTGGGAGCAATGGCCGAGGCCTATCATCATCTCTCCAGAGCTCCGGTGTTCTCTTCCTCGGACGTTAGGATAAACAAACTGCATGCCCGCACCGAGCGGACCTTGCGCTTCAACGATGTCGGAGCGCTTGAAACGGTTGGCGTAGACGAACGGGCATTTCGCAAAGGCGACTACTCACGCACCCGGGAAATTGGCGCCGCGGCACGCTTTCTGGACATGGATGGCTTGATTGTCCCGAACGCGCGGTGGCCCTGCACCAATCTAGTCTTATTTTTGGATCGGTTGCCCGATCTTGAAATGCTGAAGGTCCTGGAAACAAGCGCGGTAAACTGGCCCGCCTGGCGTGAAAAAATATCTCCTCCAAGAGCAACCAAAAGAGTTGTCGACACTTAACCCGTACGCTGTCAGCGGCCGAGTGACGCACCCTGCCGGACTCGAACCTGCGACCCATCTATTAAGAATCAAGTGCTCTGAACTACGGGCGCGTGCGCAGCGCACAATACGGCAAAACCCCGCCATCGCTGAGCCGCTCGCCCGGCGCCCCGGCGATCAGCCCTAAGGGCCGGAGATAGATGCGCGTCGTTTGGGAAACGGCGTCCGGCAGGGCGGGGCGCGGCTCAGGGGCGGCCACGCCGGTTGCCACGGCGTCGCCTCCGCCCTTCCCCCTTCAGGTCCCTTTCCGCCGGGTTGAAAAAAAACTGGCGCGCCCGACAGGATTCGAACCTGTGACCTTCGGCTCCGGAGGCCGACGCTCTATCCAACTGAGCTACGGGCGCGCACGCGGCGCACGATAGGGCAAAGCCCGCCCCGCGTAAACGCCGCGCGGGGGAGCCGGCGCGGGGCTGCCGGCGGCGGACCCTGGGCTTGAGGCGTTCGCCGATCACGGCACCGCCGGTGGTTCCTCTGCCCCCGGGTCTTTCGCAAGGATCGTCTGCGCCCGCTCGTCGGCGCCCGACGGCAGGGGCGCCCCCGGATCGGCGATCCAGGCGGCGATGTCCACCCATACGGTCAGGGCCTGCAGGTCCCTGAGCAGCATGTGATAGCCGTCCTCGTAAAGGGCCAGGCGCTGGCGCCTGCCCGCCGATGGGGGCAGGTGGCGGACCATGGCGCGGGTCGGGCCCATGGGGATGACCTCGTCGCGGGCGCCATAGAGGATCAGGGCCGCGCGGTCGAACGCGGCGGCGGACTCGAGGGCCGCGTCCATCAGGTTGACCAGCCCGTAAATGCTGTCGACGCGGGTTTCCTTGATGACCAGGGGGTCGCGCCTGAGGGCGCGCAGCATCTCGATGTTGTCCGACGGCTTTATTCCCAGGCCGCGGCCCGTCACCGTCATCCAGGGCACCGTATGGGCGCCCAGCCAGAGGGCCAAGCGCTGGTACCAGGGCATGGTCGAGCGCCCCCACACCGCCGGCGACGAGAGGATGATGCCGTCCACCTCGGGCGCGCCGGGGCCGGTCATGGCGACCATGATCACGGCGGCCCCCATGCTCTCGCCAAGCAGATAGAGAGGCACCCCGGGATGGCGCCGGCGCACGGCTTCGGTGACCGCCTTGAGGTCGTCGGCATAGGCCCCGACGCCCGACCACAGTCCGGGCTGCCGCGTCTGCCCGAAGCCGCGCTGGTCGTATGCGTAGGTGGCGATTCCCTGGGTCGCCAGGAAGGTCCCGGGGTCGGTGAAGAAATTGCTGTAATCGTTGAACCCGTGCAACGCGACGATGACCGCCCTGGGCGCCCCGTCCTCCGGCATCCAGGTGCGCAAGGGCAGTTTTTCCCCGTCGGCGGCGAGGAATCCGTCCGCCGCCAGGGCCGGCCGGGCGATGGCGGGACCGGGCGCGTTCAGCCGCGGCGCGCAGCTGGCGACGGACACCACGGCGATGAGCATGGCGATGACCAGCAGCGCCAGCGGCGCCCGCCATGGGCGCCGGCCCCGGCCCGGGCGCGCCGCCACGGTCATGGGGTTTCCTCTTCCGGCTGGCTGGTCAGGCGCAGGAAGATGTCCTCCAGGTCCGCCTCCCGGGTCACCAGGTCGATGACGGTCAGTCCGGCCCTGTGCACGGCGGCGAGAATCTCGCCGCTGTGGGTCTTGCTCGGCGGGTAGTGGAACACCAGTTGCCGGGCATCGCGGAGTTCGACGTTGAAGGAGCTGAGTTCCCCGGGCACGGCGTCGATGTCGGCGCTCAGGGTCACCGCCATTTCCTTGGCGTCCAGGCGGCGCAAAAGGGCCTCGGTGGTGTCACAGGCGATCAGGCGGCCATGGTTGATGATGGCGATGCGGTCGCACAGGGCCTGCGCCTCTGCCAGGTAATGGGTGGTGAGCAGCACGGTGGTGCCGCGCGCGTTCATGGCGCGCACATAGGTCCACAGCTGCCGGCGCAGGTCGATGTCGACACCGGCCGTGGGCTCGTCCAGCACCAGGACCAGCGGCCCATGGATCATCGCCTTGGCGACCAGAAGCCGCCGCCGCATGCCGCCGGAAAGGGTGCGCGCGTACGCCTCGGCCTGCTCCGTCAGGCCGACGGCGGCGAGGATTTCGTCGGTGCGGCGGTCCGCTTTCGCCACCCCGTAGAGCCCGGCCTGCAGTTCCAGGAGTTCGCGCGGCGTGAAGAAGGGGTCGATGTTCAACTCCTGGGGCACGACACCGATGGCGCGGCGCGCGGCGCGCATGTCGCGGTCGATGTCGAAGCCCCAGACCCGTGCCTCGCCCGAGGTCCTGATGACCAGCCCGGCAAGGATGTTGATGAGCGTGGACTTGCCGGCCCCGTTGGGTCCGAGAAGGCCGAAGAACGACCCGCGGGGGATGTTCAGGGTGACGTCCTTCAGGGCCTTCTTGGGCGGCTTGCCGCCGTCGGCGCGATAGGTCTTGCACAGGTCTACGGTCTCGACGGCGTTCTCCGGGACATTTGCGGACATGGGCATTCAGTTTATGAACCCCCCCGGCGGGGCCCACGGAAACCGGGAAACCGGCGGCGTCCGCCCAGGGAACTGGACATTGATTGTACGGCGCCAATCGGTATCATCCGACCATCCGTGCGGTCAACGGTCTTTGGGGGCGCCATGGAGCCAGGGGAGCCGGTCTACGTTGATTCCGCCACGGTGGGCTGTGACGGCGGCGGCGGCGCGCTGGGCCATCCGAAGGTGTATCTGAAGATCGGCGGCGACGGCGAAATCGTCTGCCCCTACTGTTCGCGCCGCTACATCCTGACCCCGGACGCCGAACCCGCGGCCGGCGACTGAACGGCCCCGAGGCGATGCCCCGCCACGTCTTTTTGATCGACGGCTCGGGCTTCATCTTCCGCGCGTTCTACGCTCGGCAACAGGGAGAAATGATGAAGCGGCCCGACGGGACGCCGGTGAACGCCGTCTATATCTTCACCACCATGCTCATGAAGCTTGTCGAAGAAACCGACGCCGATCACATCGCGGTGCTCTTCGACACCGCGCGCCGCACGTTCCGCAACGACATCTACCCCGCCTACAAGGCCCACCGGCCGCCGCCGCCGGATGAGCTCATCCCCCAGTTCGCGCTGGTGCGCGAGGCCACCCGCGCCCTCAACATCGCGGCGGTGGAGATGGCGGGATACGAGGCCGACGATCTGATCGCCACCTATACCCGCCAGGCCCGGGAGGCGGGCGCCGAGGTCACCATCGTCTCGTCGGACAAGGACATGATGCAACTGGTGGGCGAGGGCGTGACCATGC